>JAKAPN010000284.1 GCA_021822995.1 archaeon | reverse complement strand
GAGCCTCTTGAGCCGCTTCACTATCTCCGCTCTGTTCTCCATCGAGTAGTCCACCATGAGCCCGAGGGCTTCCTGGAAGGTCACCTTCATCCGTTCTTCGAGTATCAGGGATGCCACGAAGCGTTCCACTTCGTCCTTTCTTCTTCTGTCCAGCTTGACGGTCAACGACACGAGTCGCCCGAAGCTTCCTCTACTATCACACTTTGCCACTAGTAGCGATGCCATGGGGAAGGAGACGGGCGTCTGAAAAACTGGCTCGATGGACGGCCTCCATCCTCAGGACGGAGACTCCCCCTGCCCAGACCTCCGTCCGGTCCCGCCCGCCCCCGTGTTGTGGGGATCGTTCGAAGCGGCTGCCGGTATCAGCCCTGCCTCTCCCTGGTGGCCGCGACCTGACAAGCGCGCCCCTCAGTCCCGAGCAGGGCGATGTCGAGCTCGTTGATTATCCTCCGGCCGAGCAGGAGCTTCCCGCCTCCGTAGAGCGGCGTCTCGATGAATGACTCCAGGTCAGTCTCCCCCACCCTGATCTTGACGCGAGCCCTCCTCGTGACCACAGGCCCTGCCATCGTCCTGTACTCTCCGAACTGGTCGCGGGCGACCTCGGTGGTCGAGAGCTCGTCGTACTCCTTCTCGGGGAGCATCAGGTATCCGGCAAAGCCCGTGTCGAGAGGGGCCGTGAACTCTCTGGCCGTCCCGTGTGCGAGCTCCCTCACCTGCACGCCGACCACGGGCATCGGAGGCTCCAGATTCGCGTATCCTACGCAGCGAAGAGTTCTAAGGAGCTCCATAGCCAATCTCCCCCGCGCGGCAGGTCTTCCCCCATCTTGGCGACAAGGCCCTTGGGGCGACCTGAAGTCCTGACTATATCGGCCGCGCCCTCCAGGCTCCCGGCCGCACCTCTGAAGGCTCCTCCGCAGAATACCACATACTCCCCTGGATGCTCTTTCGCCAGCCGGCGCTTCGATGCGGCGTACGCCGAGTTGTTGGCATCCATCTCGGTGGCCACCCCGCGCCCCGAAAGTATGTACTCTGCGGCTTCGGCTATGGCCTCGCTTATCTTCTCTCCCTTCGCTGCAGCCCGTGCCTTCAGCTGCCTGTAGAGCTCCGGGTCCATGTTCCGGACGAGAACGTCCATGGTGGGAGTCAGATATCGCTGATATATTTGTTTATCGATGATATCAACATGCCTTCCTCCCGTGCTCTCGTCTACCAGGGACCGCAGCCTACCTGCGGGCGATCGGGATGATGTCTTCACCGGGGCGGCCGGGGTACGTCTGACGGCGAGAGGACCCGGAGGCCCGGGACCCTCTCGAAGTGCTTTCGGTTGTTGGTCATCAGGGCGTAGCCGTTCCGGACTGCCGCGCACCCGACGAAGAGGTCCCGCGGGTCGATGGGCTTGCCCTCCCTTTCGAGGTTCGCCAGAGCCTCCCCCGACCTCTCAGCGGACACGTCGTCCATGCCGAGGAGCGTCAGGGCGGAGAGCAGGTTCTTTACCGCGGAGAGGTTCTTCGCGGTCTGCTTGGACCTGTAGGCCCCATGGTATAGCTCGAAGGCGTTGACGACCGTGGTGGCGAGCTCGGCCCTCTCCTCCAGCGCGCCCACGAGCCCTCCCCCCTTGTCCCTAAGATGTTCTATCAGGACGTCCGTGTCGAGCGCTATTCGTCGCGGAGTTTCCATCTTGCCCAGAACCCCTCGAGCTCCTTGGCTATCTTGGCGGCTTCGTCGTCGGACATGGACCACGAGCCTGCCAGGTCGCTGGCCCTCAGTTTTCCGCGCTTCGTGGCGTACTCGATGGCTTCGTCCACCGAGACCGGCCTTCCATACCGGGCTCTCAGCTCCCCCGCGATCTCGTTCAGGTCACGGTAGGTCTTTTCGCTGACCTTTACCGTTGCCATGGTCACAAAGTTACCTGGCAACTATTTAAGATGCCCGGATGGGTTCTGTCAAGTCATAGCCGGATCTTGGTCGCATGGGGCGTTGTAAACCTCCGTCAGATGAGATGCTATCACCGGATGAATTCGCCTATTCGGGCCAGTGAAATTGTATTCCAGACTGCGAATCCAAGAGCCCATATGACTTGGGCTGACAGATTCTTCTGCCGGCGGTGGGTCAGGTGGTAGAATACCCTCATGACCGCACTCTGCGAGATGTTAGGAACCAACCAGCCGCGTATTCTGATGACTTCGTCAGCGACGGAATGCTCTGTCGCATCGAGGCACCGAAGTGCTACGCTCTTGGTGAATTCAGGGGCATCGTCTGGTATGTCGAACTGGTAGCCATTCATAAAAAGGAAGAAAGACGTCGCAACCAGCGACGTCCGCTTGTTTCCGTCCGCAAAGGGGTGGAAGGAGATGAAGGAATAGAAGATCGCGGACGCTCGCGTCTCCAAGGTTGGGAAGGGGATAATCCTGTGGGTGTCTGTCCGGGCGAATTCGATGCAAGCATCTATCATTCCCTTGGAAGTGCCGTAACCGCTGACTCCTCTTTGCCGGATTATGATTTCGTGAATGCTCTCAATTTCGTCGCGTCGAGGGTAAATGAAGGGGTCGGTTTGTGTCCGTTCGTCCTTCAAGCCTACATTCTAGCCAGTCTGTCGAAGACGGTCTTCTTGCCCTTGACGACCTTCTCCGCGAACTGCC
>JAKAPN010000283.1 GCA_021822995.1 archaeon | reverse complement strand
CTCAATATCGCCCCCGCCTTCCTCAAAAGCCCGATTTCGACGTCGTCTTTCGCCTCCCTAAGCTTCTGGAGGACATGTTCACCGTCCACGGGCTTTACGCGCACGCTCGCCATCAACTTGTCCAGATAAGAAAATGGAAACCTTCCTTCGAACCCCCATCTTCCCTTCATACCGACCTCTCTGACCGCCGAGTCGATCGCCGAGCGCGGGCCTTCCGAGTCGGTCCATGGATGAACCACGAGTCCAAGGGAAGATCTTTGGTAGGGACCAGACTCGAGCGTAGGCGCCACGACATGGGGCTCGCCCCCTGCCGGGACAATCAACATGAATGGCCTCTCGAGCATGAGCGACCCGATCCCGGTCAGATACCGCATGTTGGGTCCCGGGACGGCGACTATTCCGGCAAGCCCTGCCTGCTCAAGCCCTCTCTCCAGCTTCCGGAATCGGCCCGCGAAATCCGGTCCAGGTTTCATTCTCGCGTTTGGGTTTAGCGTGCATCGTTAATATGTAGTATTCTCTGCGCTCGGCCGACTTGGGACTGAAAGAGTGGGTGGTGCTCCCGCTGGCGAAGAAATGGATCGCCGGAGTGGGCCTCGACGCGGCGGTCGAGGATGCCAAGAAGGCAAACTCGAGCGGTGTCGGGGTGGTTGTCAACTTCCTGGGGGAGGAGATCACCGACCCCAGGGCGGCCGACGCCTCTGCTGATGAATACCTCCGGCTTCAGCAGTCAATCTCAGATAACGGCATCGACGGCTACGTGTCAGTCAAGCTCACTCAGCTAGGCATGGGCGCCGACTATGAAGGGATGCGCGGACGGCTCGAAAAGATAGCGTCAAACGCCGACCGGCTTTCCCAGCACCTTTGGATCGACATGGAGGGGTCGGCGTTCGTCGAAAAGACCATACAGACCTACCTAGACCTCCACAGGAAGCATCCGGAGTCGGGGGTCGCCATCCAGGCATACGCACGGCGGAGTGAATCTGACGTCAAAACCATCCTAGACGAGGGTGGCAAGGTCCGGCTCGTAAAAGGAGCATACGGAGAGAGCCCGGACTTCGTGTTTCCCACCAAGGCAGAGGTCAGGACGAACTACGAGAGACTGATGGACCTACTTTTCGAAAGGGGAAGCGGGTTCGCCATCGCTACTCACGACGGGGGGCTGGTGGGGCGTGCGAAGACGCTGGCGGCAAAGAGGCAGGTGCAGTTCCACTTCGAGCTGCTGAAAGGGATAAGGGACGACCTGAAAGAAGAGCTCACGAAATCGGGGTACAAAGTCTACGAATATCTTCCATACGGCGACAGTTGGTGGGCGTATTCCAAAAGAAGGATCAAGGAACATCCAAGCAACATCTGGCTACTGGTCAGGTCGCTCGTCTGACCGTGACGAGTAGCCGCCATTGATTACTGACTCAACTAACATAGACTACGCTCGCAAAATACCGCGCGAGGAGTGAAAGGGAACAGGTCTAACACATGGCCGAATACCAGAAAGGGCAAGTCTGGGGAGCCCTCCGCAAGGCATGGAAGGGCTACCGCATAGCGAAGGTCCAGGGCGACAACGCCCGCATGAGGGAGTATGCCACTCGCATAAAGACCCTCCAAGGCCAGCTTGGCGTTCCTCAGGCAAGCTTTCCGAACATTGGAATGTAGAGGAGCACGGCTCCTCTTTCCCTTTTTACCCGGAACCGCCCAGTTCTCTTTCTATCTCTTCGATAATGTCTCCGACGACCTGTTTCTGGACGCCGAGAGACGAACAGATGGGCCCCAGATCGTCCCCATCCTCCCTCATCAGGTAGCGGAGGACCTTCCTCCTGTCAACTATAGGCATCGACGTCGTGATCCTCGCGGCCTCCCTCAGGGCGAGGCTGCGGATGTATAGCAAGACCGCCCTCTCTTCCTCCATCTCCGTGAGCTTCTTGTCTACCTCTGCTACGACCTCAGTAAGCGGCCTTATCTTCGACGCGCCGTCGGGATACTTCATGACCTCGCTGATCTGGGTCATCATCTGTGCATGCTCGTCGGTCTCTTCAACTCCCGGCACCGCCCCGAAGGAGAAGATTCGCGCCCTGAACAGGTTTGGCGCCAGATCCACGGTGACCGAGAAACTACTCTTCAGCAGATACTCCTTCCTCTGAGGTCCCCTTGGGCTGTCCTGCGAAACGCTGCTCACAAGTCCGGCTCTTTCCATGGTGAACAAGTGCTTGGCGACGAGCTGCTGGCTGATCTTCAGGTCCTTGGACAGCTGCAGCTGATAGTTCGGCTCCTCGCTAATCTTCGAGATGATTCTGCGCCTTATCGGGTTCTCGACAGTACCGAGGACAGCGTCAAGTTCAGCTTGGCTCATTGGTTGTGGGCTCGTATTGTGACGCTCTACCGTATAAATAGATTCCCGGGCGGTTGCGCGCCCTCAATATCACGGCGGCCCGCTCTTTCGCGATTTCTTAAATTCCCGCCAGCCTCGGCGTCAGCTTGATGGGGCTCAGCAGGACGTTAGTGGCGGAGCATGCCGCGGTCGCCAGCGAGCAGCCACTGGCTTCGATGGTGGGTTATGACGTCCTCAGGGGCGGAGGCAATGCAGTCGATGCCGCCGCAGCGGTGAGCTTCGCGCTTGCCGTAACATTCCACTCCGCAGGAGGACTGGGTGGGGACTTCTTC
>JAKAPN010000282.1 GCA_021822995.1 archaeon | reverse complement strand
CGAGGCGGTGGTCGTGGTGGAAACGGCGACCGATCTGGTGGTGCTCTGGACCGACGTCGTCGAGGTGGTCGTGGTCATCGTAGTGGTGTTCGAGGTGGAGCTAGCCTCAGTGGTAGAGGCGGTGGTGGTAGTCGACGTCGCAGGGGGCGAGGTCCCTCCTCCCTCCGAACGGGTGGAGGTCGTGCTCGACCGCGTGGTGAGGGCCGTCGCAGTGGAGCTCGATGCTGAAGACGTCGAAGCGGTGGAAACGGTCGAAACGGCCGTCGAAGTCGACGAGACCGCCGGCGAGTGGGCGTAGGGCCCCTGGGTGAAGCCGCTCGCGGCGGACCCGGCGTAGGGGATGACGATCCCCGACACCACCACTATGACCGTGAGCACGTTCACGCTGACGATGACGTGCGTCGGGATCATGAGGTTCATTTGACCCCTCTGGTCGCCTCCCAAGTCTCGGTCGCGAGGAGCGTCACGATGAGCACGTTCACGAGCATCCCGGCCGCTGCGATCCCGGGGGCGAAGGTGGTCCCAATGCCGCTCCATACCATCCCTATTATCGACCCGACTATCCCCATGTAGACCCCCTTGACCCAATGTATCTCTGACCAGAGGAGGGCCGCGGATACCACGTAGATGACCCCCAGGACGAGCATGACCGCCCCGAATCCGCCTAGCAGCCCCTTAGACGCGCCCCCTCCGGTCGAGACGTTGACCAGGAACGTCCCCTGGAGGGCGCCGGGGTTGGCCATGATCGCCGTCCCGACCGCTATGGAGAAGATCGCGGCCACGGCGCAGACGAGGGCGGCCACGACGGTCGGGCCCTTGAAGAGGAAGCTGTTCTTTATCGCGTCGTTCCTCTTCTTCTCGCTGGTTTCTTCTCCCAAATGCTAGCTTTCCCTGTAAAACAGTTACGGGTGAGTCTGGTTGTGTAGATATGCGTTGCCTTCTCCCCGAGCGCCCGCGGAGCTTGCGCTTCGGTCCAGCCCTTGGGCTGCCTCGATAAGCGTAAATCCGCTGGAAATCGGAGGCGCGTGTTTGTCTCAGGGTCGGGTCCAGGTGGCACGAGGAGACACAGTCGTCACGGTCGACCACGTGAGCCTCGACTACCGCAAGGAGAAGGAGCCGTTGCCCGTCCTGACGGACGTCTCGCTGAAGGCAGGCAGGGACGAGCTGGTGGCGATCACCGGGCCCTCTGGCTGCGGGAAGTCGACCCTGCTCCGGATAGTTTCCGGTCTGATACGGCCGACGTCGGGGACGGTGAGGGTCCTGGACTCCGAGGTCACCGGCCCCAGGGACGACATAGCGATGGTCTTCCAGAACTTCGTCCTCCTCCCCTGGAGGACCGCCCTGGAGAACGTCATGTTCGGTCTCACTTCGAAGAAGGAGCTCACAGAGGCACAGAGACAGGAGCGGGCCCAGAAGGCCCTGGACGTGGCCGGCCTTACAGGGTTCGAGAGCGTCTATCCGGGCGAGCTTTCCGGCGGGATGAAGCAGAGGGTGGGGGTCGCCAGGGCGCTCGCCACCGAGCCGAAGGTCATGCTCATGGACGAGCCGTTCAGCTCCCTCGATGACCTCACCGCGGAAAGGCTCAGGAAGGAGACGTACACGCTCCTGATCAGCCCGCAGACCTCTGTCCAGTCGGTCATCCTCGTGAGTCACAACGTGGAGGAGATCATCGAGCTCGCGGACAAGGTGGTGGTCCTCTCCGGCCGGCCGGCGCACGTGGTCGGCGAGCTCACCGTCGACATCCCAAGGCCGAGGAACAAGAAGTCTGACGAGTTCTTCCAGTGGGTAGACAAGGTCTATGCGCTTCTTTCGTGAGCTTGCGCCGTTGCTTAAATCAGAGGCCCGCGGTGCCTGGCGCTGGTCCTGATTGGCTGACACCGCCCGCCCGCTTCCTACGGCACTGATGATGCCTGGACACGTCAGAGGGGGGCAGGTGATCAGCCTCGTGGAGATAACCGGGAGCATCGGGGACAAGATCGACATCCCCAAGCTGGCCGACGAGATGGGAGCTGACGTCTCGGTCCTCCTCCCCATCCTGGACGCCGCCGAGATGCTGGGGCTGGTCCGCGTGGAGAAGGGGGACGTCAGGCTCACAGAGCTAGGGCTCAAGTTCCAGAAGACCACCAAAAACAAGCTGACGACGCTGAAGGACAGGATCGCCACCATAGAGCCCTTCCGGACCGCGCTCGAGCTAGCCAGGGGGAAGTCGGTCACCACGGCGGACGTGGCGGAAGCCCTGGGAGACGCCGGGCTGAGATGGCACTACCAGCCAGAGATCAACGAGTCGGTGATACAGACCCTCCTCATCCACTGGTCCATCTACGCGGGGCTCTTGAAGTACAACGGGAAGACGGGCAAGTTCCAGCGAGCCTAGCCGCCAAAGCGGTGCACGAAGGTCCCGCCGGTCACCGTCCCGACCACCCCTACCTTCCTGAACAGGGCGGGGTGCATCCCGGCCACGGCCGAATCGAGGACGGTGAAGTCCGCGGCATCCCCCTCGTCGAACCCCGGGAGGTCGAAGCCGTTCGACCGGGCGTTGGCCGTGTACAGCTTGAAGGCGCTCGCAAGGTCGAGGGCCTCTTTGGGGACGGCGCCCCCCCTTGTCATGGCGGCCCACATCCCCCGGATGGGACTCAGCGATTCGACAGGGGAGTCGG
>JAKAPN010000281.1 GCA_021822995.1 archaeon | reverse complement strand
AACCCGGCGGCGGGTGAAATTGTGATCTAGGGCCTCCAATTATATGATTGCAGAATTCAAATTACTGACCGCATATTTAAGTGTCGTGTGAGCCGATGATTTTACGGCTCCCGGTGACCGTGATGTGCTGCGTACGACAACGACGACTCTGAGAGAGCGCGGATGAGGCGAACGTCTTTCACACATCTGCCTGGTCGCCCGTGGAGACCCCGGCGTCGTGCCTCGGCATCGCGTCCGTCCTGCTGATGCCGTGCCCCCAGTCCGAGGGATAGAGCGGGAGGCACTTCGGTGGTCGCGCTCGGCCCCTGGATCTCGATAGTCCCCCCTTCGGCCCCGACGGACTCGTGTCTGAGGGAACCGAAGTTCTTCAGATGGAAGAGGAGCGGGGAAACGGATTCACAAGGCCTCGCCAGATTCCTGGTCACCTCCCCTGTGGAGATGCCTGGGCTCTCCTTCACTACACTCATGGTTTCTGCGTAGAGGGCCCTCTTCCCGTACCAGGAGTTGCGATTTCGGGGCACGATGGCCAGACAATCTCCTTCACGTAGAACCAACGAGAGGTCCCGAGCATCCCCCCCCAGTCATGGTCTCCTGTGCCAAGGGTTGGGGCTGGAAATATGACGAAGTGAAGCGGACGGGCCGGAAGGTATCCGCCCGCTTATCCGTGCGTGTCCCCTCCCCGCGTTAAGTAACCTGCAGGCGTCCTTCGACGAATTGCAGGTCCGGAGAGGGGGTGCGCCCGCGGGTTGAGATGGCTCAAGCTGACGCACTACGTCAAGGTGAACCCCAGGACCCTGGAGAAGTACATCAGGCGCAGCTATGAGAAGTATCGACCGGTTTGAGCCACTTTACTGTATAAAGTATGGTGACAAAATGATGAAACTGACTTCGCTACCCTCTGAAGGACCTCTGTGCCGATTATGCGGTTCAGCGCGCCCTAATCTTGGAGACAATCTGCACAGGATTGCCGTCAGGATCAAGGATCCACGTCCCGCGCACGGTCCCGACGAAATCGTGTGGAGCGCTCAATGGCGTGACGCCCCTTTCAGTCAGGCTCGCGAAAGCCTTGTCCACATCATCGGTCCATAAGACCACCTCGGCCCTTGGCGGGCCTCCACCTGTGCTGAAGCCGTGGACCTCTCTGACCGAGTTGCTCGTGCCGACCCCCAGTATCAGGTTTCCCAATTGGAGTTCGATCTTGATGGGTGAGCCTCTCTTCGGAGTCCTGAATGTCTCTCTGAAGCCGAAGAAGTCTCGGTAGAATCGTGCAGATACTTCTGCGTCCTTGACGTAGAGGTTGACCTGCGGGTCACGGAAGGTGGGGGCGAATCTTGCCATCCGGTCCGGTAGAGCCGGATGGGGTTATGGGTCTTGGCCTCGCACAGCCATCAGACTGCTCCCTACCAACTAGGATGCGCCGGACCGGAAGCACGATGCACCGCTTCGTCCAACAAGTCATTGTTGCTTAGATCAGAGCTGTTGAACAGGATGCTCACCCCCCGCACTCCTGGCGTCATGCGCAGCGACTCTGCGTCTCTCTCCAGATCGGAGAGCTTCACGGCATGTGAAGCCAGAGTCAGCAGGAACGGATTGACCGTCTTCATGCTCCGCCACACTCTCGGCACGAGTTGCCTTACTCTGTCGTACATCTTTGGCTTGGAAATCCCGGGCTGCAGTCGAACCAGCAGAAGATAGGGGAAGAGGTCTTCGGCACTGGACACATCGACCTGGAGTCCGAACCGCAAAGCCCCTTTCTTCTCCAGGAATCTCAATCTCCTCTGCACGGTCTTGGGCGACACGGACAGCTCGTCGGCAATTTCGACAATCTCCTTCCTCGCATCGTGATTCAGGGACCGCACCAGCTTCCAGTCGCTCTGAGTCAGAGGCACGCTTGGGGACGTCTTTGGACCGGTTTCATAGTCGATGTCAGCAACGCCTTCGATTGTTCCGATGCGGCGAAGAATGTCCTCCAACTCTTCCCGGTCCGAATAAGCGATTTGGGCGACCAAGACACCGCCGACGAAAGTGAGGACCTCAGTGACCCCCGGAACCCTGACCAGCCTTTCTCTGACGGATTCCACTCCGCTGCCGCTTCGGACTCTCACGTTGCACACGGCGTCAGCCAGACCTAGCTGGGACAGGTCGAACAGGACTTCAAAGCTCCGGATGAAGCCGGAATCGACCATTTTGCGGACCCTTCTCTGAACAGTCCTGCGCGTCAGCCCGAGTGCGCGAGCGACCTTTGCGAACGACTGCCTGCTGTTTAGGTCCAATTCCGAGACAATTTGAAGGTCGACGGAGTCCATGTCTGGGACACAATGGTCAAAAATGCGGGGATATTTGTCTGTTTTGAGACATTCGGAAGCGCTCAACGCTTATCTCCGGCTGTTCCCGGAGGGACATCTGATGCCGTCAAAGATGTCGTCCAAGATGGAAAGCCTGTCCTTCCTCCTCGGGGACTGGAGGGGGACCGGGGTAATGACATTCAGCAGGGAGCGTCCGGTCGTCGTGGAATACGAGCACAGGCGGATGTGCAAGCTAACCCCCGACGGTTCTCAGATCGAGTTCGTGGAGTTCTCCGACGACTCGAAGAAAGAAAGGATGTTCCACGGCGAGCACAGCTTCATCTACGTCGACAGCTCAAGCGGCGAGCTCCGCCT
>JAKAPN010000280.1 GCA_021822995.1 archaeon | reverse complement strand
ATCCCGCACGCCACCTACGTCGAAGACTTCCAGCTAGACCCGGCGTCCGGGACCCTCACGTCAGAGAGGAAGATCGGATACCTGTCGCAAAAGCTGGAGATGCAGCTCCCTGCGCTGCTCACGGTCTCCCACGAGTACAGGCCCAGCGAAGCCCCCGCGTCGGACTCCGAGCGCGTCAGGGCATCGAACTACCGCGGGAAGGTGCTGCAGGCTGCGAAGTGGACCGCCGACGACCTCGGCGCGGACCCGAAGCGGCTCGGCCTGGCGGGCTCGCCCACCATCGTCGGGACAGGGATCGACATCGGCAAGCCGCCGGTCCAGAAGAAGGTCGGGGAGACCCTCGTGTTCGTCAAGCGGGTTGAACAGTTCGAGTTCGAATCCAAGAAGTACGGCCCCTACTCGCCCGGTGACCTGGCGGGAACCCTCCCGCAGCAGTCGCTGGACGCGTTGAAGTCCGGAGGCTCGGTCGCGGTGTTCGACGTCCAGGCGCTCGCAAAGGAGCTGTTCCAATGAGCGAGCAGCCCACCGGCGTCTGGGTCTACCTCCAGCACACGAAGGGGGACCTTACCAGGGACTCGCTTGAGCTGATCGCCGCCGGGCGGAGCGTCGCCGACAAGCTCGGCCAGAAGGTGGTCGGGGTGATCGTCGGGAGCGGACTGGACGCGATGGAGAAGAAGGCGATCCAATACGGGGCCGACTCGGTCCTGTCAGCCGACGACCCGACTCTCGCAGTCTACTTCAACCTCGCATACGCGGACGCGATCTTCTCGATGGTGGAGAAGAAGCGGCCGTACGTCTTCCTCTTCTCCGCGAACGAGATCGGGAAGGACATAGCGGCGAGGGTGGCGTTCAGGGTCCCGACGGGGCTCGCGACCGACAACGTCCAGCTGGCGGTCGAGGACTACAACAACCCGGCCCTCGGGCAGTTCAAGAACCTCCTCATCCAGATACGCCCAGACTTCGGCACGAGGCTGGCGAGGATCTACACTCCAAGGCACAGGCCGCAGATGGCGACCGTGCGCCCCGGGAGCTTCGCGCCGCTCGCGCCGGACCCCGCCCGGAAGGGGAAGGCCGAGAAGGTCGAGTTCAAGCCGAAGGTCTACCCGGCGAAGGTCACCGAAGTGACCGAGCTCCCGCCCCCTGTCCCGGACCTAGGCGGCGCGGACGTCGTGATCAGCCTTGGGATGGGGATCCTGAGAGACGCGGCCGGGGCCCCGAGGGACCCGAGAGACGCGTACAACTACGCGCGCGAGCTGAAGGAGATCATCGAGTCCAGGTACCACCTCAGGGCCGAGATAGGGGCCAGCAGGGCCCTGATCTACGCTGAAGTGAAGGAGCTCGCGGGGCTGATAAGCAAGAACAACCAGGTCGGCCAGACCGGCACCACCGTGAAGCCCAAGGTCTACATCGCGGTCGGGATAAGCGGCGCCCTCCAGCACAGGGTCGGGATGCAGAACTCAGCGAAGATAGTCGCGATCAACACCGACCCGGACGCGCCGATCTTCAAGATAGCGCACTACCCAATTGTCGGCGACGTGTACGAAGAGCTCCCGAAGCTCATCGCGGCGGTGGGAGGGGGAGCCGTTGGCTGACTTCGACGTCATAGTGGTCGGGGCGGGCCCGGCCGGCTCAGCCGCAGCCCTGACGCTGGCGCGCAAAGGGGTGAACGTCCTCCTGATGGAGAAGGCGCGGGTCCCCGGCGAGCGGAGCATGACGGGCGGGGTCCTCTACGGTGACTTCCCAGGCGACTGGGGGTTCATCAAGCTGGTCCCGGACTTCGAGTCTTCCGCCCCGCTGGAGAGGCGCATAATCTCGCACGAAGTGGTCGTCCTCGGCGCCCCTGATTACCGCAAGGGGACGAGCAGGTACTACAAGCTGACGAAGACCTCGCTCCCGACGAGGGTGGGGCTGTTCCCGCTGACATTCGAGACCGGGCACGACTACTCGGTCCTCAGGCGCCCCTTCGACAGGTGGTTCGCCAACCAGGCCGTAAGCGCCGGGGCCATGCTATCCACCTCCACGAGCGCCGAAGGGCTCATCATGGAAGGCGGCGCGGCGGTGGGGGTCAGGACCCCAAGCGAAGAGCTCCGCGCCAAGCTCGTCATCGACGCGTCGGGGGTCACCTCCGGCCTGGTGGCAGAGGCGGGGCTGAGGGACAGGCTCACACCGAGGCAGCTGTACCACGGGATAAAGCGGGTCTACAAGATCGACCCCGGCACCCTGGAGAAGAGGTTCAGGGTCCACAGCGGGGAGGGGAGGGCGCTGTTCTTCCTCGGGGAGTTCATGCAGGAGATCGGAGGCGGGGCGTTCGTCTACACCAACAAGGACACCCTGTCCGTCGGGCTCGTCGTCTCGATGGACTCGCTCATCCGGCGGACCACCGAGCACTTCGACCAGGTCGGAAAGCTCATCGACGTGCTTGACGAATTCGAGGCGCACCCGATGGTCGCGGAGCTCCTCGACGGCGCCGACCCGGTCGAGTACGCGGCGCACAACATCCCGAAGGGGTTCAAGGCGATGCTGAAGCGGCCGTACGCTGACGGTTTCCTCGCCACAGGGGACGCGCTGGGCTCGTTCGTCAAGATCGGCCCGATGATCGACGGCATGCGGCGCGCGATCTCTTCGGGGATGATGGCGGCGTCGGCTTACCTCTCGGCGAGCA
>JAKAPN010000279.1 GCA_021822995.1 archaeon | reverse complement strand
CATGCGCACAGCCGCGTCTGCTATGATGAGGGAACCGACCTTGATCGACGACTGTATCGCGCCGCAGGTCCCGACCCTTATCATCACCTTGACCCCGAGCCGGGCGAGCTCTTCCACCGCTATCGCAGTAGCGGGCCCGCCGATCCCTGTGCTGACCACCACGACCTTCTCCCCGCCCGCCTTCCCACCGTAGGCCGCGTACTCCCTGTTGGTGCCGAGGTCCTTCGCGCCCGTGAGCCTCTCCGCTATCTTCGCGACCCTGCCGGGGTCGCCGGGGAGAAGCGCGACCCTGCCGACGTCTCCCCTGTCCAGCCTGACATGGTACGGCCTGCCTTCGTCGTCCTTTGGTTCTTGAGCCAAAACTCTCGCCCGCTTGGACCCTCACCGGGGCGTTATCAATGGTTCGAGAGCCCGGTCAGCGCGGCAGCACGTAGCAGCTCCGGCACCGGGGCTCGTACATCTCCTTGCCGCCGACCACGATGACCGGGGACTCCTTAGGCGCGGGCTTGCCGCCTATCAGCCTCTGGGTCCGGGTCGCCTCCTGCCCGCAGACGACGCAGACAGCGCTCAGGTACCTCACCCTGTCCGCCCTGGCGGCGAGCTCCATGGTCGTCTGGAACGGCTCGGCCTTGAAGTTCAGGTTCAGTCCGCAAGCGATGACCTTCTTCCTGGCGGCGAGGCTGTCCAGCACCTTGACCACGGGCTCGGGGAAGAAGTTCACTTCGTCCACCCCGATGGCGTCCAGGCCGTTCGTGTTCGCCAGGTCGCGTATCTTCTCCACCCCCTCGTCCGATGACGCGACCGTGTAGGCGTCGTAGCGCAGCCCGTTGTGAGTGACCACCTGCTTCGCGCTGTACCTCTTGTCGAACGCGATCTTGAATATCGCACCCTTCTTCTTCGCGTATACCTCCCGCTCCACCAGCCTGATGAGCTCGGAGGTCTTCCCTGAGAACATCGGCCCGATTATGAGTTCGAGCGTCAAGCTTCTCCGCCGCCCTGGCAGGGGGATTTTATCGTTTCGAAGGGTCTCAGTTGGAGAGGCAGTCTCCGCCTTCGTCCGCGAAGAGCTTCTCCGCGTCCTGCCCCTTCCTCGCGACCGCGTAGCCCCCCTGGCTGGTCCGCATCAGGACCGGGGGCCTAGGCTGGCTGTGGAACGGCATGTTCATGACGAGCGAGTAGGCGCCGACCTCACGGAAGACGACGAGCTTGCCGACCTCGGCGCCCCCGAGCTTCGACCTGCTCGATATCGGGAAGACGTCGAGGGGGTCGCAGAGCCTCCCAACGAGGGCGACCTTCTGGGGGGACGGCTTTCCGCCGGGGACCACCTCCACAGGGTACTCGTGGCGCAGGAGGGCAGAATCTATCAGCACGTGGTAGCCGGCGTCGACGTAGATGTACTTCGCCTCGCCGAAGCTCTTGATGTTGACCACCCGCGAGACGAGGACGGTCGACTCGGCTGAAAGGAACCTTCCGCTCTCGGCGACCAGCGTGAACCTGTCCCCGATGCTCTCCACCAGGCTGTTGAGCTGCTCCACGATCTTTCCCCCGAGGTCCTTGGGGGTCGGGACCTTCTTGCCGTATGGGACCGGGAGCCCGCCTCCTATGTCGAGGGTGTTCACGGTGAACGGCCCCAGCTGCCTCCTCGCCCCCAGTATGAACGCCTCCAGCTTCTCGATGGCGTCTGCGTAGCACGCCGGGTCTTCTATCTGGCTTCCCAGGTGGAAGTGGAACCCTTCGAACTCGAGCCCGGGGGTGTTGAGCAGCTTCTTCAGCACGTAGAACGCGCTGTCCTGGCTCCCGCCGTTGAACTGGAGCCCGAACTTCCCGTGCCCCATCGAGCCTCTTAGCTCGGCGTGCACGTGGACCTCCGGGTTGACCCTGATCATCGCCTTGACCACAACCCCTGCCTTCGTAGCCGCCTCGGTGAGGTTGAGCAGGCCGTTGTAGCTGGCCACCACGATCTTCCTCACCCCCATCCTGACGATCTTCTCGTACTCTTCAGCCGTCTCCGTGATGCTCGTGTACATCACGTTCTCGGCCGACCCTCCCGACTTCAGCACGAAGACAAGCTCATTGGCAGCGGTCAGGTCGAAAAGAATCCCTTCGCTGGCGAACGTCCTGATCACCGACGGGTTGAAGTTCGCCTTCACCGAATATGCTACCCTGAAGACTCCCTTGTATTCGCTAAAGCCCTGCTCCATTTCGGAGACCTTCTTCCGCAGGGTTGCCTCGTCTATCAGGAAGTACGGGGTGCCGTGCTTCTCTGCTAGGCGGTACAAGTCCTCGTCAGCAAACCTCGGCGCCGCTAAGCCCGCGCGTGATACGGACTGCGTGCGAGTGTCGACCAACTTTTTGTTAGCAGCCCGCCGCCGAATTTTCTCTTAAAAAGATATCCCCGCGAGAACGGAAAAGTTGCGACGACCGTTGCAAAACGAAGTCGGCGCTACCAAAGCGGCGAGAAGCTCTCCGTCGTCTGCCCCGAGTAGCCGATGTCGACAGTGCCCGGTGCCGGCGAGGTTACCGCGACCCCCGGGTACGACTCTCCCCAGCGCCAGATCACCTTCCAGTAGGAGTCCGCTCCCTGGAGCGTGGCCGCGTGGGCGACTCCGCTCCACCCGCCGCCCCAGTACAGAGACGGGGCGCCCAGCGTCACGCTCCACCCTAGATCG
>JAKAPN010000005.1 GCA_021822995.1 archaeon | reverse complement strand
TGACCGTGCCTCTCTCCTACGCGCAGAAGGGGATGAACGCCACCCCGCTGTCACTTTCGGTGAGCGGAATCACCATCGAGGGGACCCTCCAGAACATGACCGCGACTTTCAGCGCTCCTACGATCGCACTCCCGCCCGAGGGGAGTTCAGTTTCTAACCTGACTCTATCCCTCGCCGGACTCAGCCCCGGTGTCTACTATCTGACCCTGGGAGCGACGGCGCAGGATGGGGTAATCTATTCGGCCATTCTCGAGCTGACCGTGGAGCCAGGCGGGACATACCCCATTCTGCTCTATTCCCTGGTTGTCGCATGTTCCATAGCGGCGGCTGGCGCCGTCGGCCTGACGCTCGTTAGGCGTTCTCGTCCCGGGCGTCCGCGTATGCGGTCCTTCCAAAGGTCTCTCACGAGCACAGCCACAAGCGCCGCCCATTGAGTACATCCCTCTGACTCTCAGCCTGCCTGGCGCGTGGGAGCGGGCATCGAACGGGGCGTCTGAAGAGCGTTCCCGACCTGGAGATGGCCACCCAGCCAACTGTTTTAATCGACTGCGGGGGGGCTCCGGACCAGACTTGGACGTCGAAGCCAGGCTCAGCCTGCTGAAGCAGGTGGGCGAAGAGATCATCACCGAAGGAGAGCTGAAGACGCTCCTGGAGACAAAGGAACATCCTACGGCCTACGACGGGTTCGAGCCCAGCGGCCTTGCCCACCTTCCGTTCGGAGTCCTGAGGCCCATCCTCGTCGAAGACATGCTGAAGGCCGGGGTCAGAATGAAACTCTGGATCGCCGACTGGTTCGCCTGGGTCAACAACAAGATGGGAGGCGACCTGGAAAAGATCCAGGAGGTTGGGAGATACTTCGTGGAGGTCTGGAAGGCTGCCGGGGTCGACATGAGCAAGGTCGACGTGCTCTGGACCAGCGACGCAGCGAAGAATGAGGAGTACTGGAAGAAGGTGGTGACGGTTGCGCAGAACTCGACCCTCGCGCGTGCCCAGAGGGCGCTCACCATCGCCGGCAGGACGAGCAAGGAGGCGATCCAGGCCGCCCAGCTCTTCTACCCTATGATGCAGGTCGCCGACATCTTCTGGCTCGACGTCGACATCTGCCAGCTCGGCCTGGACCAGAGGAGGGCGAACATCCTCGCGAGGGAGATTGCCGAGAAGATGAAGTGGAAGAAACCGGTGGCCGTCCACCACCACATGCTCATAGGCCTCCAGGGCAAGAAGGAGCCCGAGGGGTTCGACGAGAACAGCGCCCTCGACGCAGAGATCGCCAGCAAGATGAGCAAGAGCAAGCCCGAAACGTCCATCTTCGTCCACGACGGGCCCGATGCGATAGCGAGGAAGATCAACTCCGCCTACTGCCCGCCGAAGGTGGTGGAGGGGAACGCGCTCACCGAGTACTCGCGGTACATCGTCTTCAAGAAACGCAAGTCCATGAAGATCGAGCGCCCGGAAAAGTATGGCGGCAACGTCGAGTTCTACTCCTACGACGAGCTCGCCGACGCGTACCTGGCAGGGAAGCTCCACCCTGCCGACCTGAAGAAGGGGGTAGGAGACGCCCTCGACGAGATCATCCGTCCGATTCGAGTGCACTTCGAGAAAGACCCAGCGGCCAGGAGGCTTTACGACGCCGTCAGGTCCACAGAAGCCACCCGGTGACCCGCCGGTCTGGATGCGTCGCCGGGGGACGGATCCGACAAGGTTCGTCGCCGATGCGATGCTCGGGTCACTCGCGAGGAAGCTGAGGGCGCTTGGCTTCGACACAACATACTATCGCACCGGAGGCGATCAGGGGCTTCTGGATGCCGCCGTGCAGGAGAGGAGGGTCATCCTGACCTCCGACCGGGCGCTCGCGGCCGCGGCAGGAAAGAGAAATGTCACGGCGCTCCTCATGGCTGGTAGGAGCGACGGCGACCGGGTGTCTGCCATCGCCGCGGCTTACAGGCGGATGGGCGTCCCCCTTGCCAGGTCCGACCCCTTCTGCTCCCTCTGTGGAGGGGAACTCGAGGCGCTCCGGCGGGCGGACGTGGCAGGGAGGGTCCCCGGCTCGGTCGAAAGGAGGCATCGGGCGTTCTTCCGGTGCGCGGCCTGCGACAAGCTCTACTGGCGCGGCAGTCACTGGAAAAAGTTAAGGTCGCTAGCCCGCCGCCTGAGCTAGCACGATCTTGCCCTTCGCTCTGGAAGACGGGAAAGCCGCAGTCCGCCTCGCCCGCGCCGTCCTTGACGCCCACGTCCGGGGGGCTTCGAGCGTCAAAATCCCAGCGCTCTCCCCTGTGTTCGCGGAACGAAGAGGGGTGTTCGTCACTCTCAACACACTCGAGTCAGGGAGTAGGAGCCTCCGAGGCTGCATCGGATACTCGACACCCATCAAGCCGCTCGGAGAGGCGATCAGGGACGTCGCCGTCTACGCATCGGAGGACCCTCGGTTTCCCCACCCGGTGGGGCCCGGCGAGCTGGACAGCATAGTGATAGAGGTGAGCGTCCTGACGCTCCCCCGGGAGGTGAAGTCACAACTGCGCGCCGATCTGCCTGCGAAAGTCAGGCTCGGCGTCGACGGCGTGATTGTGTCGACCGCGGAGACAAGCGGGCTCTTCCTCCCCCAGGTCGCGACCGAACAGGGGTGGGACCAGGAGACATACCTCTCCGAAGCGTGCATGAAGGCGGGGCTCACACCCGACGCCTGGCTCGACGGCGGGACCAGGGTCGAGGTTTTCCAGGCGGAGGTCTTCGGGGAAGAGCTGCCTAGGGGCGAAATCGCCAGGGTTGAGCCAGGGAAATAGATGAGAGTCTACATCGGGTGCTTCGGGTCGGGGCTGGGGCACGCGGCCCGAATGCTCGAAATCGCGAAGGAGCTGGACGCAAAAGGAACGGCGCTGGAGTTCTCCTCGTCCGGGGAGGTGGCGTCCCTCATCCGAAAGAAGGGATACAGGTGCAACTCGGTCCCTCTCGCCGACGTCAGATACTCCGACGACGGGGAGTTCCAGGTCAAGGAGACCGTCCTCGATTCGCCTTCGATCATGGCGCGGACGGCCCGGCAGTTCGTCGCCGAGCTGGCCAACATCGGGAGGTTCGCCCCAGACGCCGTGATAAGCGACTCCGCTCTGCCGACCGCCCTCGCCGGGAAGCTCCTGCAGATCCCTACGTATACCGTGCTCAACCAGCTGAACCTGACAAGCTCCCACCAGAAGACCGGAGCAGCTTCGAGGCTCTTCTCGGTCGGGATGTCCGCGGGGATGGGGAAGCTTTGGGAGCTCAGCGACCGGGTATTCCTCCCTGACCTCCCGCCGCCTTACACTCTGAGCGAGAAGAACCTCTGGGGGAGCAGCGTGGACAACGCCCGCTACGTCGGGTTCCTCCACTCCAGCGAGCGGAACGACCCTGACGAGGCGGCCATGGAGTTCGCCAGGTCTTCGAAGCCCAAGGTGTTCTGGCAGGTGTCGGGCCCGCCGAGGACAAGAGGTGCCTTTCTGAAGGCCGCGCTCGAATTCGGCGAGGCGATGTCTGACGAATTCACGTTCGTGGTCTCAGGCGGCGACCCAATGGGCGCGACCGCCCCAAGGAAGTCAGAGAGGGTGTGGTACTACGAATGGTGCGCGATAGCAGACGTGTACTTCGGAGCCTGTGACGTCGTGGTCTCGAGGGCGGGGCACGGGACCATCGCTCAGGCCATCGCCCGCAAGAAGCCGATGCTCCTCGTGCCGATCCCCAAGCAACCCGAGCAGGAAGGGAACGCCGACAAGGCTGCGAGGCTAGGGGTTTCGATCGCACTGGATCAGCGCGCTCTTAGCATGGAATCCGTACGAGCTTCGCTCCGTCTGCTCATGGGGCCCTCTTTTCGCGAAACGGCTTCGCGGCTCGCCCAGGTCGCGTCGCGATACGACGCCCGGACCGCGATAGTGTCGGAGATCGAGTCAGGCGCTAGGCGAGGCCGTCGATTACCCCGCTGACGTCTGCGATCTTCCCGCCATACGACCTCGTAGAATAGGTCCCGCCAGAGCGGGCGCCCCAGGCCGTCGTCCCGCCAGTTCCTCTCAGCTCGAGCGACTTGAACTGCGATTCGAAAGCCTCCTCCGGAAGCAGGAAGAGCGGGCTCTCCACCCTCCTCCTGATCCCTGGGGGCGCCGGCCTTCCGACCGTGAATCCCCCGAACACCGGTCCCTTGCAGCTTGAAAGGAACTCCGACAGAAGGGCCGCGACCGGTCCCCCGTCGAGCACGGTGAGGGAGACTCCACGGGGGTCGCCTCTGTTCGACAGTTCGGCATACAGCTTCGCAGCGGCGAACAGGCCTTCCTCTCCCGATGAGGCGTGGACCAGCTTCACCCGGAACCCCTGAAGGAGCGCGTTCCACGCGAGCACGGAGCTGTGCACCCCGCCAGAAACCAGGCAGACCACCTCGGCTTCGCCCATGGGGGATCCTCCAGGCCCCCTTAGGACCTCGACCCCGACCGCCCCCTTCCCGTCGTCCAACGCTGCCCTGAACCGGACCTTGGCTGCCTCATTGGTCGCCCTCGCCCCTTTGACCTCCTCCAGCATGGCGGACGTGACGCTCCCCGCGAGGTCCGAGGAAGCCCCTGGCCCCGAAACTTCCGCGAGGACAGAGAACCTCGTCCCGCGCCTCAGGTAGTTTGCCGCCAGCAGCGAAGCCGCCTCCGCCACCCCACTCCCCCCTGACGCCGAGTACCCAGCCGCAGCCCAGGCAACCCCGGGCATGTTCTCGAACAACAAGCAGGCTCCAATCGGCTCAGGCCCTGACAAAAGCAGCGATTTACCCACCGCCTGTATCGCGGCCTTCGCCTTTCGTTCCTTCAGGACGTGCTCGACCGAAGAGCGCAGGCCCATGGCGCTCCCTCGCCCCGTCCACCTGATGATGGCGACCTTCTTGACCATGAAGGACCCTCGGGCCGCCTGCCCAGCCCCTTTAACGTTGGGGGACCGCGCATCACGCTTTTAGCACATGGGGGCGTGACCCTGCTACATGAGCGCCTTCGAGCTGTCCAGCGCTGCCGACGTGCTGGCCGGCAGGTCGCCGGCTTCCGTCGAAGTCAGGGGCTGGGTCGCACGTAAGCACACCGTGGGGGGGCTGGTGTTCGTCCAGCTCAGGGACGGCACCGGATACGTCCAGGTCTCCGCGCGGAAAGGCGCTTCAGACGCCGCGTACGAAGGCGCCCGGAGCTCCACCAAGGAATCCGCCGTGGTCGTCAGAGGCGAAGTCAAGGATGACAGGAGGGCTCCCGGAGGGAAGGAGATCTCGGCGAAGGAGTTCGTGGTCGTATCGCGCGCGGAGTCCTGGCCGATAACCAAGACAGCCGCGAAGTCCGCGGGGTTCCTATTCGATAAGCGCCGTCTGAGCATCAGAGGGCCAAAGGCGATCGCCGCCATGAAGATCAGGGCCGAAGTGGTAGGCGCCACGTTCGACTACTTCCGGGAAAACGGCTTCCATCTGATCAGCGCACCGTCCTTCGTCCAGGCCGCCGTCGAGGGCGGGTCGACCCTGTTCTCGGTAGACTACTTTGGGAAGCAGGCGAATCTGAGCCAGAGCGCCCAGTTCTACGAAGAGGCTGCGCTCCCTGCCCTGCAGAAGGTCTGGATATTCCAGCCCGCCTTCCGTGCGGAGAAGTCCAAGACAGCCAAGCACCTCACCGAATTCTGGATGATCGAAGCAGAGCAGGCGTTCGCGGAGCAACCAGAGAACATGAAGCTGCAGGAAGGGCTGCTTTCAAAGATGGTGGAGCGGGTGCTGGCGAACAGGCAGGCGGAGCTGAAGACGCTCGGTCGGACGCTAAAGCAGCCGCCTCTTCCATTCCCGCGGATTTCATACGACGAAGCGCTCAGCACGGCTGGAAAGCTGGGGTTCCCCTTCGAATGGGGCGACGACCTCCCCACCGAGGCGGAGCGGGCGATCAGCCTCACCCAGGACTCGCCGTTCTTCGTCACCGACTATCCTCTGAGCGCCAGGTCGTTCTATCACATGACCTATCCAGACAGGCCGAAGGTCACGAAGTCCGCCGATCTCATCGCCCCTGAAGGGGTAGGTGAGCTGGCCACCGGGGGCCAGAGGATCCACGACTACCACGAACTGATGCAAAGGATCCAGAGCCAAGACCTCCCCACCGAGTCATTCGCATGGTATCTTGAGCTGAGGAAGTACGGGATGCCTCCGCACTCTGGGTTCGGCATCGGGGTCGAGAGGTCGACAAGATGGATCGCGGGACTGAAGCACATCAGATCTGCGAGCCTCTTCCCAAGAACACTTTCACGC
Source organism: archaeon (assembly GCA_021822995.1). Taxonomy (GTDB): domain Archaea; phylum Thermoproteota; class Nitrososphaeria; order Nitrososphaerales; family Gagatemarchaeaceae; genus UBA183. The sequence goes on along the minus strand of JAKAPN010000005.1, from coordinate 6,531 downwards.
ATCTCCCCCTGAGTCAGGCTTATCTACCTGAAACCGTTCGCGGATAAAGTTGGCAGGAACGAAAGTGGAGAAGAAGGAGGAACCAGAAGAAGCGGTAAAAGAAACGACTGGGGCGGATAAAGAGCTCGAGCTCGACACCCTCCCGGGCGTTGGGCCCGCAACGAAGCAGAAGCTGAAGGACGCGGGCATCGAGACGATCCTCGACCTCGCCACATCAGGGCCGATGGACATCGCAGACGCCGTGGACATCGACGTTTCGAAGGCGGTAGAGCTGAACAACAAGGCCAGGAAGAAACTGGTAGAGTTGAACCGCCTCGAGCCCGACTTCATCAACGCGGCCGACCTTCTCGTGAAGAGGAAGGCCATCGACCGGATCTCCACCGGTTCGAAGAACCTAGACGACCTGCTCGGAGGCGGGATCGAGACCTGGGCCATGACCGAGTTCTACGGCGAATTCGGCAGCGGGAAGAGCCAGGTCTGCCACACGCTGAGCGTGATGGTGCAGGCGCCGAAGGGGGAGGGCGGGTTGGACGCAGGTTGCATCTATGTGGACACCGAAGGGACCTTCAGGCCCGAAAGGATAGCGGAGATAGCCGAGGCAAGGGACATGGACACTGAGAAGGTGCTCTCCCGCATCACCGTCGCCAGGGCTTACAACAGCGCCCACCAGGAGCTCATCGTCAAAGACCTGGGGCGGATCATCGAGCCCAACAAGGTGAAACTGGTAATACTCGACAGCGCGGTCGCCCATTACAGGGCCGAGTTCCTCGGAAGGGGAACATTGTCTGAGAGGCAGCAGCGCCTGAACCGGTTCATGCACCAGCTGCTTAGGACGGCAGAGATCTACAACATAGCGGTGGTGGTCACGAACCAAGTTCAGGCCGCGCCCGACTCCTTCTTCGGCGACCCCACGAGGCCGACAGGCGGCCACGTGGTCGCGCACACGAGCACCTACAGAATCTATCTGAGGAAGGCAGCCAAGAACCGCATTGCGAGGATGGTCGACAGCCCGTACCACCCTGAGCGGGACGCGGTCTTCTTTCTTGACGACAAGGGCGTCGACGACCCTTCGGAAGAGAGTATCAGAAAGAAGTAGAATCCAACCACTTTTATATCCTGAATCGAGCGCCTTCAGGAGACTCGCTTGAAGCATTCCAAGCTGCTGGCTGTTTCTGTCCTCGCCCTCTTGCTCCTGTCTTCGGTCCCAGTGCAGCTTGCGCACGCGCAGTCTCCCTACACTGAGAAGCTGAACGTCTACGTCGCCGGTTCCGACGCCCTCTGGTACTTTACGTTCACCGGGCTGAACGGCTCCAGCCACCTCTCGGCCCTGGAGTCAACCCCAGGGTTGAGCTGGTACAACATCACCGCAGTTTCAACGGCGGGATGGCAGCCCGACTTCCAGGTCTTCGGCCCACGGGGGTACGACCTCCTTCCGGTGCCGTACCTGCCGTCGCAGGGGCTGTTCCTTACCGTCGGAGCCTCCACGTTCGCTGACGCCGCTGCCGCGGCTGCGGCCGTCGACCCATACCTGTTGACCAACTTCGTCTCGATGTCCAACGGGACGGGGGTCTTTTCGTTCTACAGCCCCGTGTCGTTCTCGACGGTCATCCCGGCGACGCTACTGAGGTTCCTCCCGACCGCCGAGCACGGGTTCGCGAGCGCGATCAGCTCTTCAGGGCTTGTCTCCACGCCGTCTCCCTTCGTAGTGCTCGAAGGCAGCAACACGGGGAGCGGGTTCACGCACAGCCTTGTGGTTGGGTCGATCGCTTATTCAGCCCTGAGCAGTTCCGGCGCGCCGACAGTCCTCAGCTACTTCGGAGGCTCTGCAACGTCCCTCACAGCCTCGAACAGCAGCTCCTCATCCGTTGTCAAAATAACCACGCTTGATGGCGTCATCATGTCTTCCGACCTGGCGACAGTGACCAGCAATTCCGCGACGTTCTCCGGGTCATACCGGCTGACGCTCGCGCCGGGGAAGAGCATCAGCGGCGTCAACGCCACGGTTGTTGAGCAGTCCGCACCCCTCCTCGCGACCAGGGCCGTAGACGTCGGGGTCCTGAGGGCGGGCACCGACATCGCGGTAACCTTGACGTTCACAAACCTCTCGCCCACCGACGTCATATCCAACATCACATACGCCGACAGCTGGTGGAACGGCACAGGCAGCTTTACGTTCCTGGGCGGGAACGACAACGTCTCTTCGATATCGCTCGTCGCCGGAGCGAGCACGACCCCCGTCTACAGGCTCCAGTACACCGGGTCTGCCACCGGGCCCCTGACCATCCCCGCGTCCGTGGTCCGGTACCAGTACCAGACTGACGGGAAGACGATGAACGCGACCGCCTTACTCAATCCGATCACACTCTCTCAGGGGATAGACGAGCCGGTCGTCTATGCGACACTGGCCCCCTCCGGGAGTCTCGGCAAGCCAGTGGGAGCCTCGCAGACGATGGAAGTCAACGTGTTCAACGTAGGGACCCTCCCCGCGTCTTCGGTAGTAGTTGCGGGGACCCCGATATCGGGGCTCGCCGCCAAGACCGGCAGCACTTCCGGCGGGAGTGCGACTGTATCAGTGGTCCAGTCCGCCACCGGACTGTCCAACGTCAACATAACGAGGTCTTACGCGGTGACCTATCAGGACCCGAACGGGACCAACCTACAGGCCACGACCAACGTGGTGTCCGACGTGTTCTCCCACGTCTCGATGGTCACCGGTTTCCCGGCCCTTGCCGTGGCTGCGGGCATCTCGCAGACTTCGGCGACCATCACCAACGTGACCCTCGCATTCACGACCTTGAACCAGGGGCTGGCTAACGTCACCAGCTTCACGGCGGTTGCTGCCCTTCCCGCTGGGCTCGGGTGCGGCCTGACGAGCGGCACCGGCATCTCGTGCTCCGGAGGCGTCCTCACCATCTCGTACCCGGTGATCAACCAGTCCTCTGCTTTGCGCACATTCATGACGTACAACCTCACCGCTCCGGCGAACTACATCCTCCCTCCGCTAACCTTCAGTGGCGTCACTCCCGGAGGGAACTTCACGGGTCAGTCAAACTCGGTGTCAATCCCGGCGGGGATCTCTCTCACGAAGGCTTTCTCTCCCTCCCAGCTTTTCGAAGGGATGGGCTCCAACGTCACGGCAACTGCCGTCGACTCCGGGCGGCTCCCGTTCTATAACGTGACGCTGACGTCGACCGCCGACTCCTTCGACAGCCTCACTTCGACGGCGTCCCTTACTCAGACGGCAGCGACCCTGGCTCCAGGCGAGAACATTTCGGTCACCTACCCTGTGGCCATGTCCCAGTCATACGGCAACCTCTCGGCTACGCCCGTGACAGCTACCTTCTACTTCGGCGGGACGTCTTTCAGCCTCCAGGGGACGACGTCCAGAGTCCAGGTCTACCAGCCGCTTGTCGCCTCCATAGTCACCAGCCCAGCGACTCCAATAGAAGGGAAGAGCTTCACGATCACCGTCGAGATCAACAACCCCTCGGGGGTGTCGGTCAGCAGCGTCCTCTTCACTCTGCCCCTCCCGGCGGGCGTCACCCTGAGCGGGCTGCAGAACGCCCAGATCACGTCAAGGACCCTGACAGTCTCAGACGGTGTCCTGGGGCCCGGAGCCAACGTCACGGCAACCGCGAGCGCGGTCGCCGGCTCGGGCATAACCATCCCCTTCTCCGGGGCGAAGCTCACCTTCAGCTACTCGGGGACCGCTGTTAACGGGGTAGTCCCGGCTTCCTCAGGCATAGCGATCGCCGAGAACGTGCTCACCAGGTATCTGATCCCCACGGCCTTCATCCTTTTGGTTATGCTGGGGGTCGCCTTCTACATGAGAAGGTTGGCCGCTAGCGTCCCCGCTTCCCCGAAGTAAATTCCTCAAAGGCGGCCTTGGCCGCTTGATAGGGCATCTGGACGGGTGGGTGCTTGAAGCAGAAGGCGGAAAGGCTCTCCAGCTGGCCGGCTATCCCTCTGTCGAGCGCAGCCTTGGTCCCACGGATCGCGTCGACCATCACGCCGCCGCTGTCATATGCGTCGACCACGTGGAGCTTCACATCGATCTTGACCACGCTCCCTCCGAAATAACGCCCCTTCAGCCAGATGTAGCACACTTTGTCGTTGTCCAGAAACGGCACGTAGTCGCTCGGCCCGATCCTGGTGGGGACCTCGTAAGGGGACATCGCCCTGACAGCGCTCGTCTTGCTCTCCCTCTTGTCCTTAAGCCGGGTCTCCTCGAGCATGTTCAGGAAGTCCGTGTCTCCGCCTATGTTCAGCTGGTAGGTCTCGTCGACCTTCACCCCCCTGTCTATCGCCATCTTCACAAGCGTCTTGTGGAGGACCGTGGCACCCACCTGGCTCATGACGTCGTCGCCGGCGACAGGGAGTCCAGCCTCTGTGAATTTGGCAGCCCATTTTCCATCTGATGCGATGAAGACCGGGATCGCGTTTACGAAAGCGACGCCGGCTTTCAGCGCCGACTCCGCATAGGCGGCCGTAGCCATGGTGCTCCCAACCGGTAGGTAGTTCACGAGCATGTCAGCGCCAGTGTCCTTGATCTCCTGCACGACATCATGGTCGGGCTGGGCTGAAACGGGGACGACGTCCTTCAGATACTTGCCTATCCCGTCGTGCAGGGGGCCCTTCTTCACTTTGACCCCCATTTCGGGGACGTCAGTGATCTTCACGGTGTTGTTCGGAGGCTGGAATATCGCCTTGGACAGATCCTTTCCCACTTTCATCGAGTTGACGTCAAAGGCGGCCACGATCTGGACGTCCTTGGGGGTGTACCCTCCGATGTCCCAGTAAGTCAGGCCCTCGTCGGGCCCCTTCTTTGAGTAGTAGTGGAGGCCCTGTACGAGCGCTGAAGCACAGTTGCCTACCCCCGCGATGGCGACTTTCACTTTCTTGGCCATTTCAGATTCCCTCTCCCCGGGGTGCCGCCCACTCCTATTTTACCGTTGTAAAACTTCAGGGAATCTCCTTCAACAGGCCCTGCACGAACGACTTCGCCCCCTCGAGCTCCGCCTTCCCTTCCTTTGTGATCCTGTAGTACTTCCTCCGGTCTTTCATCTCGGCCTTCACGAGCCCTGCCTTCTCGAGGTCGTACAGGACCCTGTACGCTGTCACAGTCCCGCTCCAGAACCCGAACCGCTCGTTGATGAGCCGCCTGAGCTCGAAGCCGTATCGCTCTTCTTGGGAGAGCAGGACGAGGATGAAGAACCAGAGGTTCTCCTTCTGGATCTTCTCCTTCAGCCGGTCTACGAAACGCACGGCGGGCCCGCCGGCACTGTCTTGACCATTGTCCGATCGAGCGAGGGACGCCGTGGTCGTTTTAACGATTTGGACCCCGCCCCAGTCAACGATAATAATCGGTCCCGAAAAACATCGGGGGATGGAAGAGCGCTCCGCGGGCGCGGTGGTCTTCAGAGACTCCCCGTCGGGGAGGATGTACCTCCTTCTGCAGAACGCGGGCCGCTGGGACTTCCCGAAGGGCGGAGTCGAAAAGGGAGAGAGCGAGAAGGAAACAGCGCTGAGGGAGGTCGCCGAGGAGACGGGGCTGATGGACCTGAAGTTCCTTCCTGGATTCAGGAAGGTGATCGAATACTTCTACAGGAGGGACGGGAAGAACGTCCACAAGCGAGTCGTTTACCTGCTCGCGTCCACCGCAAGCGAATCCGTGAAGATTTCGTTCGAGCACCAGGGGTACGGATGGTTCCCCTATCACGAGGCGGTCAAGAAGGCGTCCTATGAGAACTCGAGGGTCACGATGGGCGAGGCCGAGCGCTTCATCCTGGCTTCTGCCTAGAAATCGACAAGAGGGTGCGTGGCCGTGAGCTTCACTACCTTGATGTAGTGATACCCGGGCTCGTCGGTCCTCTTGACGTAGGTCGCCTCGGTCACCCGGTCGTACGTGTACCTCAGGAACCCTGAGGGCTCTTCTCCGGGTCGGCAGTAGAAGAATATCGAAGCCTCCTCATAGTCGTCGATCCTCGCGAACGTCCCCAGGACCCATCCGTGGCTGTCCTTGAAAGCGAACAGGGGTAGCGGAGGTTCTTCGAAGAGCGTCTTGTACGCTCCCACCTTTACCAGGCTGGGGATGTTCTCCACTTCGACCGCGATGAACTTGTCATTGAAGCCGCCCCTTTCTTCCAGGGGCTTCGGCATCTTGTGCACCATGATCACCGGAGCGTAGAGGTAAGAGGCGTTGCTCGCCGAGTTGACGAACTGCACCTCTTCGCCCTCGCCCGTGATCCGGTAGGCGAGGAACTCGTCCACGGTTCCGTTGTCGAAGTAGTAAAAGATCGGCGTCCCCATGAACAGGTCCGCTTGCGCCGCAATCCTCGTGGCCTTTCCTTCCTTGAACGCGAATAGCGGGAACGGAGCCCTCTCCAGCGCGCAGGAAAGCCTCCCCAGATCGAGCAGGGAGCTGAGCCCGACGTAGCACGCGCCTCCTATGCGCTCATCCTTTTTCGGCAAACCTTTGCCGCCGCTTCCGTCTTGGTTATAAATAATCCAGACTGGAAATCGCTCCTATCC
>JAKAPN010000278.1 GCA_021822995.1 archaeon | reverse complement strand
CTTGGGGACGGTGTCGGGGCTCCTGGTCAGCGTGGTCGAAGGGATCGTGGAGGTAGCCGTGGTGGTGCTTCCGATCGCAGGGGTGGCAGCGCTCGTCCTTTTCCCGCTTCAGCGAAGGAGCCGGAACCAGAAGGCCGCTAAGCAGGCACAGTAACAGGGTCGGCCGGGGCCTGGACCTTCATCCTCTTGCTTTTCGCCCAGTAGTAATAGGCGACCGATGCCCCGAAGACGAGGAATATCGCGACGAGGACCATCATAGAATAGGCGAGCAGGTTGGCTGTCGCGAGCGGCACGTTCGAAAGTGCGCCTACGTACATGTTCCTTCGTGAGCCCGTCGCGCTCGTTGGTTTTTAGATTCTTCGCCTCGTCCTCGAACGCCCGACAGCCGTATTAACCCGAGGGGGGTCGCAGCGCTCGTGAAGTTCACGGTCGAGCCGAAGGAAGTCATGAGGAAGTTCAGGGTGATCGCGGTGGTGGGGGCCTCCAAGAACCCCGAAAAGGATGCGAACACCATCCCAGCATACCTGCAGGCGCGAGGGTACACCATTGTTCCGGTGAACCCGAGCGCAGACGTAATCAACGGCTCGAAGGTGTACCCGTCCTTGGCCGACATTCCTGACGAGATAGCCAGGAAGGTGGATGTGGTCGATGTGTTCAGGCCGTCCGAGGAGCTCCCGCTTATCGCAAAGCAGGTTGTGGAAATGAAGAAGAGGACCGGCAGGCCGTTCGTATTCTGGGGCCAGCTGGGCTTGGAAAACGAAGAAGCGAAGGGGATACTATCCGAAGCGAAGGTCGACTTCGTGATGGACAGGTGCATGATGGTAGAGCACCGTTTCATGGGAAGCGGCTAGCTGGATTCTCCCGAGTAGGGCTGTAAAGCCCCGGAACAAATCTTATCCGCAACTCCCGCGGGCGGGTCTGGAACACCCCGAAATGCAGTACAAGTACGTCGTTCTCACGAACACGACCATCGGCGCATTCATGGCGATCCTTGACTCGAACATAGTTCTGATCGCCCTCCCAACCATAGTATCTGACCTCCACGCCAGCCCGTTCGATGCGGTCTGGATAATCATGGGATACATCCTAGTCACCGCCTCACTCCTGATGACCTTCGGGCGGCTTTCAGACATCTTTGGCAGGGTCAGGCTGTATAACCTCGGGTTCGCGCTCTTCACGATAGGCTCGGCCCTCTGCAGTGTTGCGCCAAACGGGTCGTCGCTTGTCGTGTTCAGGCTTGTGCAGGGGTCTGGCGGAGCGCTGATTTTCTCAAACGCTGCAGCCCTCCTCACCGACGTCTTCCCCCCCACAGAAAGAGGCAGGGCGCTCGGGCTCAACCAGGTGGCTGGCACCGTGGGCTCGGTCCTGGGGCTCGCCCTCGGCGGTGTGCTGGCGGGCTCGTTCCTCGGATGGAGGTCGATCTTCTGGATAAACATCCCAGTGGGGACGTTCGCGACGTTATGGGCGTACTTCAAGCTCAAGGAGACGGGCGAGCGGCGGAGAGGAGACAGGCTCGACCCGCTAGGGAATCTGCTATTCTCGGGCGGACTGACAGTTTTCCTCGTAGGGCTGATGCTCGGGGCGCTCGTCGGGTGGGACCTCCCCTTCCTGGGGATGATGGGTGTGGGGCTGGCGATGATGATCGGGTTCGTCTATGCGGAGAGCAAGGTCAAGTTCCCGATGATGGACCTCTCCCTGTTCAGGATCAGGGCGTTCGCCACAGGGATGGCCAGCAACCTGCTCGCATCGGTCGCAAGGGGAGGGGTGTCTCTGGTGCTCGTCTTCTACCTTCAAGGGGTGCTGCTGCTGGACGCTTACACTGCTGGGCTCTGGCTCATACCGTTCTCTGTGGCGTTCGTCACCTTTGGGCCGTTGAGCGGATACCTGTCAGACAGGTTTGGCTCCAGGGGGCTTTCGACCGCCGGCCTTCTGGTGACCGCGGTGGCGCTCTTCTGGTTCGGGCTGCTCCCTCTGCCACTGAGCAACATCAGCTACGAGCAGCTGCTCGTCCCCATGGCACTTTCGGGCGCAGGAGGGGGCCTCTTCGTCGCACCCAACGTCGCTTCGATCATGAACGCGACCCCCGCTCCGAGAAGGGGCATCGCCTCGGGGATGTCTTCCACGCTCGTAAACACCGGGTTCCTGCTCAGTCTTGGGCTCGCATTTGCCGTAATGGCGGCCAGCGTGCCAGAGACGGTGCTCCAGGCGATATTCTCAGGGGCAGCAGGCGGCATTAGCCCGCTGATTGAGACGAAGTTCATCGGGTCAATCCATGGGCTCTTCCTCATCATGGGACTCATCGCGCTGTTTGCCGCGGTCCCTGCGTACATGACGAAGAAGCAGAAGGCGGAGCACGCCGAACCATCGGTCGCCTTCGTCGAGTAGCGCGAAGCTAAGGCGTCAGGGTGTCCGCGACCGACTTCTCGTTGTTTTCGGTCTTGAGGAATACCGGGACGTTCCTCTGCTTTGCTGCCTTGAATGAGACGAAGAGCCACTCTCCGGTCCCCAGGTCTGCGGACCGCTCGAGCACTTCGTATGGAAGAGCGAACGCGTCGGCAATGACCATCCTGTCGTACATCCGCGGGAGGGTGCTCACAAAGTAGCTGTGGAGCTGCTGGAGCGCGTTGACGTTGAGCCGCGCCACCCTCTGGGTCGCCATCCAGCAGTGCAGCCTGTACTTCCTTC
>JAKAPN010000277.1 GCA_021822995.1 archaeon | reverse complement strand
CTCGAACGGCAGGTACTGTCCTGATATTTTGATGAAGTCCTGGATAAGGAGGTTCGAAAGCTCGGACGTCACAGGGGTCGCGTGGAGCTTCATGCCGCCCCCGAGGAAGTGCAGCGGCGCCGCACCAGAGTGGTCCAGGTGGGCGTGCGAAAGTACTATCCCCTTGATCCCCTTCGGCGGGACGTGCATCGGGAACCCCGGGACCTTCGTGGTCATGGCCCCGTAGTCAAGCAGGATCTTGGTGTCCTTGTGGGATACGAGAAACGCGGAGCGGCCGACCTGCCTGGCGGCTCCCAGTACCTTCACTTCCATCTGTTCGTGAACTCTTGAAAAACTCGATTTTCCAATCTAGTTAAGCCTTTCTCCGGGGACGCCCCTGAACTCCCGGCATCGACATCTTCCGGTGGCGGGTCGGTCGCCGGTCCATATTCCCTTAAATCCCGCTCCGACCCAGCAGTCATGTTGAGCTTTACCCGGCTGGCGCCTGTGCTTGTCGCGCTGCTGCTGGCCGCGTCCGCCGGGGTCCCCGCCTTCGCCGTCCACCCCGCCGCGTCCCCTTCTGTCCCTGCCGCCGCCCCTCCGGCCCAGCGCCCTCCGTTCGCCTCTTCGTTCTCCCTGAAGGGGGCTGCCCCTGGCGACCTTCCGATCCTGGTCACGTTCGCGATCCCTCTCCGTAACGTGGGGGTCCTCGACTCGCTCGTGACCCAGGTGTCAGACCCCGCCTCTCCGCTCTACAGGCACTTCCTCACCCCGTCGGAGGCGAAGTCAGAGTTCCTCCCCACCGCCGCCTACTCCGCCCTCCTGAACTTCCTGCAGTCCGACGGGTTCTCCATCGACATGACGGCGCTCGACTCTGTGATAGTCGCCGAGGCGACCCCGTCCCAGGTCGCCTCAGTCTTCCACACCGGCGTGGACGTCTACTCGAACGGGACGTCGTCATACTACACCACCACAGGGGGGCCGACCTTCATGGGCGCCTACGTCTACTCCTCCAACGCCTCCTTCCTCTTCACCAGGCCGGCCTATGGCGGGGTCTCCGCCCCAGGCGGGAACGTCTCTTTCACCGCGGCGACGATGAACATGAAGAGCCTCCAGCAGGTCTACAACCTCACCTCTCTGTATTCGGCGGGGCGCACAGGGGCGGGTGAGACGGTCGGGATCCTCGACTACTACGGCTCGCCTACCATAGCTTCCGACCTGGCCCAGTACGACGCCCAGTTCGGCCTCCCTGCCTCGACCCTGAAGATCACCCCCGTGGGCCCGTACGACCCCAACCTCGGGGCCGCCGAAGGGTGGAGCACCGAGATCTCCCTTGACGTCGAGTCGGCCCACACCATGGCGCCCGGGGCGGCGATAGACCTCTACGTCTCCAACGGGGCCCTCCCGCTCGTGGTCCCCCTCGCCCAGATAGTCCAGGAAGACAAGGTCGTCACCCTCTCCCAGAGCTTCAGCACCCCGGAGTGGTACTACTCCGTCTCGTCCCTCCTCGGAGGGACGGCCTTCTTCACCCTCGAGGCGCTCCTGCCGGACCAGTACTACGCCCTCGGGTCCCTCGAAGGCATCTCGTTCCTCGCCTCCTCCGGCGACGCGGGGGGGAGCGGATACAGCACCGGCCCCGAAGGGACGGTCGGCTATCCGGCGTCCTCTCCCTTCGTGACGTCCGTGGGCGGCACCCAGACCTACATCTCCGCCTCGGGGCCGGGATCTAACGCTTCGGTCCAGACTGCCTGGTCCAACCTGGCGTACGTCCCCAACGGGGTGAACGCGGGTGGGAGCACGGGAGGGGTCAGCATCCTCGAGCCGAGGCCGTGGTACCAGTCGTCCCAGACGTCTCCCCCCTCCTACCCTGACGGGAGGCTCGTCCCCGACATCGCGCTCCAGGCGGGGGTCGACCCGGCGTCGCTCATTGTGGACTCCGGACAGGTGGTGGGGATAGGGGGGACCTCGGAGTCGTCTCCGCTGCTAGCCGGGCTGCTAGCGGTCGTAGCCCAGTCGACGAGCGGCCCGCTCGGGCTGGTCAACCCGTTCCTCTATCAGGTAGGGAACTCCGCTTCGGACTATGCCAAGGGGTTCTATCCGATATCCTTCGGGTACAACATCCCCTGGAAGGCGAGCTACGGCTACAACCTGGTCACAGGCTGGGGCGCCCCTAACGCGGGAGGGCTGGCCGTGCTGCTCAACGCAACGGCGTCCTCCTCGGGGCTGTACATCCAGGGGGAGGTCCTGAACGGCTCGGGGCTCCCCCAGCTCGAGTACACCCGGGGGGAGGCGATGACCGTCTCCGTCCGCGTGGCCTTGGGCGGCTCCATCGTCACGACGGGGAGCGTCAGCGCCTCGCTGCAGGCCCTCTCCGGGGGGACGGCCCCGGTTCCGCTGACCTACCAGCCGAGCATCGGCAACTGGACGGGCACGATCACCATGGGCTCCCAGTCGGGGCTCGCGTACGTGCAGGTCCAGGGGACCTCCGGCGGGGCTTCTGGCCAGGCGATCGCAGAGATCTTCGCCGGCTACCTCGGCTCGCTCTCCGCCCCTGGCTACGGGTACGTCCTCCCCACCGACCCCTGGTCCTGGAGCCCGGCCCAGCCGCTCACCGTCGCGGTCAACGCGACCGACCTCAACGGGGTCGCCGCCCCTGACACCTCGGTCCCTCTCTCCGTGGAGTCGTACTCGATCTCCGGGAACTCCTA
>JAKAPN010000276.1 GCA_021822995.1 archaeon | reverse complement strand
AGTTTTCGAGAATCCAAGGAAGGGCCTCGGCAAAAGCGACGGGAGGAGCTTGAGGAACCGCATCCCCAGGACATGCCTTGTAGCATAAGAGCTGATGCGAGCGCAAGCACTTTCGGGGGGTCTCTCTCCGGCAAGGGTTCGCCTCGGAATGACGGGTCGTTAAATGCGGACAAGACCGCCCGCGAAGCCGACCTTGGCGAGCGCTTCGTGCGCCTCGTCTGAAACGGTTATCGTCTTGTGTCCCATGGAATATGCATGCACGTATGTGTATCTAAACTGCCCTCTTCCCCCCGAGAACACCTTCACTTCGGTCGCTGATACGGACCCGACCCGCGAAGGGCAGACCGACTGCTTCAGTCGCGCAGCCGTCAAACAGAAGGGAAGCCACGTTACACCGAGCAATCTACATGACCGTGCCTGCCAAACAGATCGGGATCGGACACCTCGCAAGTCAACTCAATCGACAGCGGCGCTCGGTACGCCTGTATGGAAGGATGACTATAAGAACTACAAGCATTAATATACTGGAGTATACTAAACGAGCGTTGTGATCGACGAGAAAGCTCTCGCCCTGCTGAGGAGGATGGATGGGAGCCAGGTGTGCAGGTTCAGTGACCTGCTTTCCACTGTGTCCAACCCCAGAACCCTGTCCGCCAAGCTCAGGATGCTCGGGGATGGGGGACTCGTGGTCAAGGAGGGCGGACTGTACCATGCCACCGGAAAGGGAATCAAGGCCGCCTCGCTCCTGGGGGAATTCGAGGAGCTGATGCGGAAGGGGGAGGGCTTCCAGGGGTTCAAGCGCGTCCCCCACTCGCTCTACCACCCCCTCCTCAGAGACTACTGCGAGCTCCTCTCCGCGTCCTATGGCGAGAGGCTCGAGGGGGTCGTCCTGTTCGGCTCGGTCGCCAGGGGGGACTGGACGAAGGTGAGCGACATCGACCTGCTGGTGGTCGTGGACGGATGGGAATCCCTGGGGGACAGGGCCCGGCTGGAAGAGCTCTCGGCGGCGAAGGGGAGGCTCGCGGGGTACAGGTCGCACGCCGAGGCGGTGAGAAACGGCTTCGCCCCGGCCATCCACGAGCTCCCCCTCGTCCCCGCCGAGCTGAGGGAGTTTCGGACGGTCTACCTCGACATAGCCCTCGACGGCATCGTCCTCTTCGACCGGACGGGGAAGCTGAAGGATTTCGTCCGGGAGACCAGGGCCAAGGCGGGGGCCGCGGGGTCGAGAAGGGTCGTCTCCCCGGACGGCGCATTCTACTGGGTCCTGGCCCGTCCGAGGCCCGGAGAGGTGGTCGAGCTCGGTATCAAACTCTGAGCTCGCGTTCAATGCGATGGCCAGGAGCGAGAGGTGGCTCCAGGGGGCGTCCCGGGCCCTCGAAGACGGGAGGTGGGACGACGTCGTCTTCTCCTCCCAGATGGCGGTCGAGGTCGCATCCAAGGCGGTCCTCTTCGCCATGGGCATCGACGCCCCGAAGCAACACGACGTGAGCGCGTTGTTCAGGGAGGTCGGCTCGGAGAAGATGATCCCCAGATGGTTCCCGGCGGAGAGATTGGCCTCAAGCATCTCTACCTTCTCCGGCCTGAGGGCCCTCGCCGAGTACGCCTACGAACGGGGCGTCGGCGGGGATCACTTCAAGGGCGAAGCGCCGGGGCTGCTGAAGGACGCCGAGGACCATGTCTCCGCTTGCAGGAAGTTGCTCGAGGAACTATTCGGGGGAGGACGCGCGGAGGGCCCCTAACCGGACCCGGGCATTGGATTGGGAGGTGTCAGATCGCAGCGGGGCTCCGCCGCCACCTTTCAGCTTCCGACTTCGACCACCAGCTTCTTGGGCTCCGAGGGATAGATGACGACGGGCATGTCACCCTCGATCTTGAGCGACTTCGCTATCTCCTTGGGGATACGGATCACAAGCGAGTTGCCTGACTTCGATACACGCCCTCTCCTTTCGAGGCCGAAGAGGCCCCTCTTCTTCACCTCGGACTCCGCCTCCTGCGGAAGGTACTCCGAGCCGCACCGGGTGCACACCTCCGCTTCTTTCATCCCAAAGTCGATTCCGAAGAACTCCACCTCTGTCGTGCTCTTCTTGAGCCTCCCGCCGCACCTGCACCTGGCGTCTAGAACGCGCTCCAAAGGTCACAGCACCTTCACGGTCACGGGGAATGCCTTCCTGACCCCGGTCGAGCGGTAGATTTTCTCGTCTTATACCACGACGAAGCGTTTGAACATGGCCTGCACCAGGCCTGTCTCCCTCTGGAGGGCCTTCTTGCCCTTGAGGATCGCTTCCTCTACGTCCTTCACAGAGACCCCCCTCAGCCACATCCGCTCCATGGCGTGTCTTACCCGCCTGTGCTCCCAGTTGATCTGTAACTCCCGCCGTTTTAGGTCCCCTACGAGAAGCCTGGGTTCCACGCCGAGATCGGTTAGGTTCTGCCTGCTCCCAGACGGGAAGTCACCAATCATGACCACTTGCTGCCCTTCGTCGAGGAGACGTTTGGTAATGTGGCTCCCAAGGAACCCCGCTCCGCCGGTGACGGCCACCCTCATTCGGATGGTCGGCTACCCGAATCTTGGCGATTTAAGCCGAGGTGGCTTCGCTCCCCCTATACGCAGCCGCCTTGTAGACTAATCTCCGGTGTCAGGAGGATCCGCTCGATGCGGGGCTCCTCTTCGACAGTTCCTCTCTCGCA
>JAKAPN010000275.1 GCA_021822995.1 archaeon | reverse complement strand
AGGCGTGCCACCAGGATACAGGTACTCATCCCTCATCTGCCGCCAGTCCGCGCTCACGGCAAACGGTTGGCCGCAAAGGCGCAGGCCGCGGCAGAGGATCGCCAGCGAGGCGAGCCTGTCCTCGTAGGTCACGTAGATTCTGGAGACCTTCCTGCCGAGCACGTCGTCGAGCAATCTCAGTCCTCTTGAAGTTCAGCCCCGACCCGATGTCCGAGTACGCCTCCGCTCCGGGCGCTCTTGCCTTCAACACCCTGACCTGACCGTCCAGGTCCGATTTTTGGCCGTGCGAGGACACCCCGGCCAGCCTCCTTTCTTTGTTCGGTGATGCCCATCGGGCGTCTGATCTCCGGCACCCTCCTCCTCCCCGTCGGGAGCCTCAGACACTTGATTCTCCCAGACCCGTATCGTGTGGGTGGTCACCCCGAACATCTTCCCCGCTTCCTTCGGGATGTAGCTGCGCTCCAGGCTGTTTCAGTATCTAAATATACATCAATATACGTTATTCATTAGCTGGTGCTGGCCCCTTCTTCTGGGCTATGACTATCTCCTTGTAACCTCTGAACATGCTGCTCAACCCTATCACCCCGACGACGCCGATCACCAGGATCGTTGAAACGCCAATCGAACTCAGATTCGGGATCGGGTTCCCGGTGCTTATCGCTATCTGGTCGAGCAGGGGGAACGCCGCTATCAGCCCGCCGATCACGGCGAACGCCAGGCCGCCGTAGTAAAGGGCCCGGCCCGCTGTAGACTTGCCGATGTATTTGATCTGTTCTTCCGTCAGGTGCTTGACACGCATTATGTTGGCGAACACGGAGCCTATGATTATCTGCATGCACATCGTGCCCACACCGAACGCCAAGCCCGGCAGGGGGGCATATACGAGACTTGGCAGCTGCGGGGCCAGTATGAAGGTTATGATGCTTGCGTACGCGCCGAATCCCCAGCCGGCTATGAAACCGTGGACTATCGCCATGCGCAGAGGGACGGGGCGAACAGACGACTCGTGAAGCGAAACCCTCTGCGCGTCTGTACTGTGGTGCTCCCTGCCCAAGAGGGCGTCTATCGGGAGGTGGATGTACCTTCCCTTTAGGATATAAGACCCGGCGATGAACATCACTACCCCCACGACTATGTATACCGGCCCGTCGAGGCTATACGTCTTATAGACGGCGGCCAGGCCGACGAATCCGAGCGTCGTCAGGATGGCCCTCTGTATGGTGAAGCCGGTCGAAAAGACGAAGCCGGCCTTCATTCCGCCCCGGGTGCTGTAGCTTCCCACCGAATAGCTGAATGTGATCGGCCAGGTATGCTCGTCAGGCGTTATGCCGTGCAGAAGCCCCAGGATGTACGCCATGGCGACGATAGTCCCGACGGTGAGCCCCGCAGCCGGGCTGAAGAGAGTGCCGAGGTCAAACATGCCGGACGCCTCCGGGTATCGGGCTTCCGTGTGGGCATCTGTCTGGGTGGCGCAGGACAGAGCAGAGGGCCTCAAGGAAATCACCGTTGACGTGGCGATCTATCGAAGAAGAAATCCTGCAGGCGTTATCGAGGGGGATGCCCGCTTCTGACAGGAGCGTTTCAAAGAGCCTGTGCGCCCGCGTCACGCTGTCCAGGACTTCCTTGCCCCGCCCGGTCAGCCTGTATCCTATGTTTCCCTTCTCGACAAGATTCAGCCCTGTCAGCTTTTCCAAGAAGCCGACCGCCGTCGGAGGTTTCACTTTCATGCTGGCAGATATCTCCTTCACCCTGGCGGGCCAGCCCTTGAACGTAAGAGCGTTGATAGAAACCATGCAGTCATAGTCACGTTCGGTAAGACCTAGGGCCATCAGGTTCATCCTAATGCTGGATGGTGATGCCTAATATAAATGCGTTGTCCATGATCGGGGTGCGGGACAAGAATATGAGCCCAAAAAGACAGCGCGCAGCCAGGATTCCACGCCCCGGCCAAATTACTGTTGCGGTACGCTTATTTTCGAGCGCAAGCTACGGGCATGCCGGGGCAAGAGACCATGCCAAGGACTCGCAAGGAAAGCGGTCAAAGGGATTCGCAAAGCGGGCTGGCCGCCCCGTTGAGCCTCCTCCCCCTCCTGACATCGGGGAGCCTGTCGGTGTCCGTGAACGAACACCCGATGCTGCAGGTCGACTCGGAGTCGAGGTCGCTCGGCATCGAGGTAGCGGGGATGAGGGAGAGCGGCCTGGTGCTAGGCAAGCTGCTCGCCGGAGGCCGCGAGGAGAAGAGCTTGGGAAGGCTCCTGGCCGCCTCCGAAGGCATCGCCAAGAAACTCTCCGAAATCGGCTGGACGCTGACGCTCTATGACGGAGGCAGCAGCCTGCTCAGCATGGGGCGCGGCGTTTCAAGGCTGACCGGCCACGTAAGGGCAAACCCGCTGGAGCTTACGAAGCTGCTCCGGGCGCTACGATAAGACGGCAGCGCAGAAGAAAAGAATGCTCAGGGTTCGTAGTATCACTTCGAAGACATCAGCACGACGTTCTTCTCAGCCGATGCCTTCTTTTCGTCCTCCGTCAGATCCCGCATGTGGACGGTGAGACTTACGACACCATTCATTTCGAGACCTATCTGCGCGCCGATCAGGTTCATCTTGGCGTGCTGAAAATTGATGTCCAGCTGGGAGTGCTTGTCGCCGAGGGCTTCGATGAGTCCCTCAAACAGCCCTCTCTCCGCCTCC
>JAKAPN010000274.1:853-2693 GCA_021822995.1 archaeon | reverse complement strand
GCCCTGACCATCGGCGGGGTCTCAGCCCTCCTTGGAGCGCTCTTCAGCTCGGTCTCGGAACACTCGAAAGGTTTGCCCGCCTACAGCACGATAGAAAACAACGGGATGATCGTAGTAGCCATAGGGTCGTACATGGTCGCCTCCTATTACAACCTGACCTTGCTCGCGGACTTCGCTCTTGTTGCCGCCCTTTTTCATGCCTTCGCCCACTCTATTGCCAAGGCGTCGCTTTTCCTCATCAACGGGTGGGTCAGCAAGCTGAGGGGAAGCTTCGACCTGGGCAGCAGTAATCCATTGCCACCTGACGAGAGACCATCTCTTGGTTTCACAGGCATATTCACGGCCTTGTCCTTGGCCGCCGTGCCTCCGCTTGCGGGGTTCGTCTCAGAATGGATGATCCTAGAGACGCTTTTCCAATCCTTCAGGTTCGGGGACCTGACGAGCCAGATTGTCGGGACCCTGGTGGGCGCGGTGGTCGCGCTGGCAGCCGGGATAATCGTTGTTACAATGACGAAAGCCTACGGGTTCGGGATACTGTGGCCACGGAAGTTGGCGACCGCTAGTGGGAAACATGGCACCGACGGGGGCCTCTCGATTATGGGCAGCCTTGTGTACTTCGCTGCGTTAATCATCGCGACAGGTGTCGCAGCTCCAGGGGTGTTCCTACTCGCCTCAAATGCTGTGTCCCGGACCCTGGGGACAAACCCGTTCGGTATGTTCGTCACCGGCCTACTGGGGGTGCCTTCACCCTTCGTGATACTGTCAGGAAGCCCGTTCGGAGGCTTCTCCCCGACGTTCACGGCCGTGGCGTTCGTTCTCGTTCTGCTGGGGGTTCTGCTTGTCGCCGGGGGCGTGAGGATCAGGCCCCTTGGCTTGGGGCCGAAGGTTCGGCGCACAGAAGGTTGGTTCGCAGGGTCAGCTCAGTCCAGCGATGGGACGGGACTCTACAACTCCTTCGGCTACAGTACCCCCATCCGCATAATGCTTAGGTTCCTTTTCAGGACCAAAGAGACTGTGGTCCAAGTTGGCGGAGTTCAGCGCCCAATCATCAGGTCGCCAGAAGAGTACGCCGTGGACCTCGAAGTCTTAGATGTCTTCAAGAAGTTCTACGACGTCCTCGCCAGGTGGACATTGTGGTTGTCGGCTTACACTAGCAAGAAGGTAATGCCAGGAAAGCTTGGTCTCTATTTGATTTACATCATGACTGCCTTTGTCTTCGTACTCATCTACATCCTACTCGCTGTTGGCTGACCCGAATCAGGGAACAATAAGGACCGGGTAGGCCCGGGACTTCAGGAAATGCGAAGACACGGTCCCCAAAAGCCTCTCTGACGCGGAGTGCCGGAGGGTCCCGAGCACTACCAGATCTGGGTTCAACCTGCTGGCGAGTTCCATGAGCTTCTCCCCAGGATTCCCCATTTCAAGATAGATTATAGCGTCAATCAGGTTCTTCTTGACCACTCGCTCAGCGTTCACAAGCGTTTCTTTCCCTGATTTCCTTAACGATTCCAGCAATTCGTCGGGGATGGGATCGGGGGCTCCCGCTGGCTTCTGTACCACATACGCAATGTGAATCTCGGAGCCCTCGTTCTTCGAGGCGATGCCAACTACGAAATCAAGCGCACGCCCGGCCTGTGCTGACCCATCGTATCCGACCAAGAATTTGCTGACCAAGGCTCTCTTCTCTTGTGGAATTGTGCAGGTGCCAACAAGGGGTCGTATTAAAGTAACTACAGTTACACCCAACGAAACTCCTTGAATTTCTTCCTAACAGGTCGCTTCGATTGTTCGTCTTCAGTTGCGGATGGCGCTCCTGAATAGGATTCCACCCCCATGCGAA
>JAKAPN010000274.1:0-843 GCA_021822995.1 archaeon | reverse complement strand
GAAGCGGGTTCGTTGGCCAGCTTATGCGTACTTTCCTATGAACCAAACAGCAGAGACGGAAAGTGTTCCGTTAGGAACTCCACCAAACGTTTCCGTACGAAGTCACCATTCCAACGCTCTGAAAGGAGGGGTTGACCGAAAACGTCATAGTCCCTCGCGGGGCGACCATCACAACCTGGGCGAGAGCCACGACCTGTTGCTGACCGCCGCCGTTGACAGCCAGGTAATACGAAATCGCAGCAGTGGTCGGGGAGCCGCGCCCGGTGTTCTCGTACCATCTCCGGAAGTTCTCGTCTTCTTCCAGCAGGTGGGCGTACGGGGACCGGCTCGGGAACATGATGACCCGGTTCCTGGGGCGATATAACGGAGGGTTCCAAACTCCAGGGATAGTGGACCGGGGGGGATTTGGACCCCCGACCTCTCCCAGTCTGGATTTCTTTGCCAAGGGACTGGACGCGCTCCGCTGTATCCTACCAGACTAGACGACCGGCCCTCTTGGGCCCTGCCTGGGAACCTGCAGTTAAAAGAATTGAAGCCCTACCCCAGACGCCCTTAGCCCTTCAGTTCCTTCAGGGCTTGGCCGTATCTGTACCAGGCTTCCTTCGGGCCCTCCTTCTCGTCTATCAGCCCGAAATGGTTTTCCTGCGGCGGGAACGAAGACCAGGAGGTGTCGAGGTACCTCCAGATGCCTATACCCGTGACTCCCTCCAGCGAGAAGGCCTCTCTCATGACCCTTTGGACGTAGTCCGCCTGCTTCTTCTCGCTGTAACCAAGCAGCGACGGGCCGCTCGGATATCCTGTCTCCGCGATCATCACCGGCTTGCCAGTCTCCTTGGACACGTC
>JAKAPN010000273.1 GCA_021822995.1 archaeon | reverse complement strand
CTGGGACGTCGGCAACATCGCCGACTGGGTGAGGGCGCAGGGGTGGGCTGCGGCGGAGATAACCGAGACGGCGGAGGGCTACCATGTCAAGCTCTCGTCGGTCCCGACTCACAAGGGGGACGAAGAGAGCGGAGGGGTGAGCAGGTTCCTTACGGGGATGATGGTGGGGATGCTGGAGACCCCGGCGGGGCAGCGGCTGGCCGCGGGGCCGACGGTTTACGACCAGGCGACGAAGTCGTACTCGTTCAAGGTAATCAGGCAGCCGGGGAGCTCAAGGCCGAAGTAAGCTCACCGCTCACGCGCCAGGTTGCCGCTTGCGAGCCTGTACACTGCGGACCCCACGGCAGCCTCCTCGGCGCTCGTGGTGACCATCACGACAGTGGTCCCCAGGCTCTTGTTGAAAGTCGACACGAGGTCGAGCAGGACCCCGGCGCTTTCGTCGTCCAGAGAGGACGTGGGCTCGTCCGCCAGGACGAGGCTCGGCCTGGTCACCATCGCCCTGATCGCCGCCACCCTCTGCTGCTCCCCGTGGCTCAGCTCCCTCGGGAGGCGCCCCGCGAGCCCCTCCATCCCGAACCGCTTCAGGTCGGCGAGCGCCCGCTCCCTCCGCTCGGCCCCCTTGACCCCCGACAGCCAGAGCGGGACCTCGATGTTCTCCAGCGCGGTCACGTGCGGTATCAGGTTGAACCCCTGGAAGACGTACCCGACCTTCTCACTCCGCGTCCTCGCCGCCTCCCGCTCCCCCATCTCCGCAGTCTCGACCCCTTCCACCTTCACCGACCCCTTCGTCGGCCTGTCGAGGAGCCCCATCAGCCGGAGCAGGGTCGACTTGCCCGACCCCGAGCGGCCGTAGACCCCCACGAACTCCCCCCTGCCGACGTTGAGGTCGACCCCCTTCAGGACGTCACGGCCGTCCGAGTACGACTTCCAGACGCCGGCGAGCGAAAGGACCGCAGGCTGCAAGCGGTCCTGCCCGCGGCCCCCGGCCGCTTAAACCCGATGGGAGGGCATGGGCTCTGTTAGGTTGTTGGGCCATCTCCCTCTTTTCGACCCTCGCAGTTCGCAGCGAACTCGGCGAGCCGGCCTGCGTCGATTTCGAACCGCGCTTGTTCGTTTGTCACACCCACACACCTATGCTTCTGGCAGTATCAATACTTATGGACACCCATATTCCTTAAATATGGATTTATTCTGTGCGTGTAACATGGGCAAAGTCAAAACCACGATTGAGATTGAAGAGGGACTGGACGAACAGTTCCGCAAGGCCGTCATCGAAAGGAAGGGATTTCACAAGGGAGTTCTTGGCGAGGCGGTCGAAGAGGCCATTTCATTGTGGGTTCAGACGGACTCCAAGCCAAAGAAGGTCGAGCAGGCCTAGAGCAACAATGCACATAGGTTATATTTGACCTTGGAAACCACCGAAGACGAGGCGAGAGGGGGCAAGATGGGCAACATCAGCACTGACGCGGAGGTGTTGGAAGCCATCGAAAAGACGGAGAAGAACAGGAAGTGGATTGCCAGGAACTACGACAAACTCCGCACTCAGTATGAAGGTAGGGTGTTTGCAGTCAAGGACGAGAATGTGTTGGAGAGCAGCGACAATGTCGAGCACCTTCTGGAAAATGTGAGCAAGAAGGGAGAGGACACAGCTCTCCTCGTGATCGAGTCCATACCCCGAAAGGGCGTCGCATACATACTCTGAGAGGGTTCTTCTTGAGGATACCCCTCACCGTAGGGAACTTCTATAGCGACCGGAAGGTCGTGTTCGCGAATTTCTTCTTAAGAATCCCATCGATGCGAGTAGCACATGCTCTAAGCGCTGTGGTCGACAGTGGTAGCCCTTTCACATCAATATCGACGAGAGACGCGTTGGCGTTTGGGATACCAATCAAGACTCTGGACAAAGAAACGGTTACTCGCCTAGCAGGGTTCACCTTCTACGGAAAGAATGTCAAAGGAGCCCTGAATTTCAGAGACGAGGCTAACAACGTAGTCAAGTTCGAACATGACGTAAGAATCCTAGTACCGACCAAGCTTGACAGCGCCACCATAGCCCAGGTTCAGGATATCCCAAGCCTAGTCGGTACTGACTTAATGGAAGACGAGAGGCTCACCTTCACGTATAACCCAAGTGCGCTTTCAGCCTATTTCGAGCGGAACCCACCAGAGCCCCCCTCTGCGAGTCAAGCCGCACCCGTCATTCCGCATTCCCAACCTATCGCGCAAGGCGCCGTCACGGTCTGACTCTTAACAAGACCCTGAATCTCCGTAGCGGCCCAAGGACTCGACAGAGCGAGGAAATGGAACGTTGAAATATTAATCCCCGGGGCTAACGCGCGTTGAGACGTTCCAGGGTCGTCGTAGTCCTGAACGTGCTCATTGTGATAGCGATTTTGGCTGCCGTGGCCGTGCTGGCGCTCGTAGCCCTCGGCGGCGCGATGACCGCCACGTCGATCTCGGCCGGCACGCCGTCCACCCTCACCGCGAACGGGGTGACGAAGATCACCCTCCCTGTCACGGTCTCCAACAAGGGGTACTTCGCCATCTCGGGGGTAGACGCGCAGCTCTCCGTCGTCGACTCGGCCGGTGAGAGGCTGATCAACGGGTCCGTGGGGCCGCTCACCATCGGGGCAGGGCAGACGTCGACCTTCAACGCCACGCTCGTCTTCGACCCGTCGAGCCTTTCGCCCACCGAGACCCA
>JAKAPN010000272.1 GCA_021822995.1 archaeon | reverse complement strand
TGGGCGGTGGGGGCGATAAAGCTCTCAGCTGCGAAATCCAACGTTGAGCTGGGCCAGCTCGACAAAGACGTGGGGAAGGCGATACAGGCCAAGGCAAAGGAGCTGATGGAAGGCAAACATGACGGCTCGGTAGTCGTGGATGTGTTTCAGACCGGGTCCGGGACTGGACTGAACATGAACGCCAACGAGCTCGTCGCAGAACTCGCATCGGAGGCGCTGGGCAAGAAGGTGCACCCCAACGACCACGTGAACATGAGCCAGTCGTCGAACGACGTCGGGCCCACGGCGATCAGGGTGGCCGCGGTCATGGCTGTTAGCAAGGGCGTCGTCCCTGCGCTCGGGAAGATGAGCAAGAGCCTGCATGCGCTCTCTGTAAAGACGGCGACGGTCTACAAGGCTGGGAGGACCCATCTTCGCGATGCGCTCCCTGTTACTATGGGGCAGGAGTTCGGAGCCTATGCTGACGCGTTCACCAGAGATGCCGAGCTGGTCAAGGACACCATGAGCTATCTCCTGGAACTCCCCATCGGCGGGACTGCCGTCGGGACCGGACTTAACGCCGACCCGAAGTTCGGGAAGATGGTCGCCGAGGAACTCGCCGACCTC
Source organism: archaeon (assembly GCA_021822995.1). Classification (GTDB taxonomy): domain Archaea; phylum Thermoproteota; class Nitrososphaeria; order Nitrososphaerales; family Gagatemarchaeaceae; genus UBA183. Next base: position 2,118 of record JAKAPN010000272.1, on the reverse strand, counting down.
TCAGGAGTCAGGTTCGCCAGCGCGAAGAACAAGTTCAGGGCTACGCGTCTGCTCACAGACATGTCGTCGTTGAGCGGGGCGTTGAGGACCGTAAGCATCGATCTATACAGGCTCTGCCAGGACCTGAGGCTGATGTTCTCCGGTCCGGTTACCGGGATAGGCGAGATCGACCTGCCGACGCAGGAAGAGGTCGCGGGGAGCAGCATTATGCCGGGGAAGACGAACCCGGTGACGGTCGAAAGCGCCCTGTTGGCTTCGGCCGAGGTGGTCGGGCTCGACGGGGCCAACTCGCTCGCGGCGTCGCTCGGAGAGTTCGAGCTGAGCATGGGAGTGCCCCTGTTGGGATACAACCTGGTCTTACAGGCGAAACTTCTTTCCGAGGCGCTGAACAAGGTCGCAACCCTCGTCATAGACCACGTCGTTCCCCTGAAAGCGAAGTCGCTGGGGTACGCCGAAACCAGCCCTGCCCTCATCACGCTGGTGTCCCCCAAGATCGGATACGACAAGGCCTCTGTCCTTGGGAAGGAGATTGCCAAGGGAATCTCCATCAGGGCGGCCCTGAAGAAGCTCGGCTACGGGTCCAAGGAGATCGACGCCATACTCGACATGAGAGACCTGGTCGAACCAGGGATACCTTCCAAGAAGCTCTGACCCGCGTTTTCGTCTGAAAACTGTTGTATTCAGCGCCTGACCCGGACGCCTATCTTCTCCATCAGCTTACCCAACTCGGAATCGTCGACCGCGTCCATCCTGAGGTACTTCAGAATCTCCTCCTCTTCCAGCCCCACTCGCCTGGCCTCCGCCACCGTGGTCCTGTAAGCCTCAAGCTCGGTCGGCCTGTCCACGTATTCGAATGCCTGGTCATAGAGCTCCTTGCCCTCCAGGAATTGACGGACGTGGACCAGCACGTGGATGACATCAAGATAGAGGAAGTCGTTCTTCGCTGCGGCGAGGTGCTTGGACCCGATGCAGACGGTGCCTGTGTCCCGGTCAAGCCACAGCCCAGAGTCGCTTCGCTCTACTCTTAGCTTGAGGTGGCTCAGGATCTTCGTCATCTGGGTCTTCGAGCCGAAGACTTTCAGAAGGGCCGACGAAGACTCGAGCCCTGCGAAGACTTCTGAGAGCTTGTACTCCCCCACGCCGGCGCTCCGGCGGACGCGAAATGACCTCACCCGCAACCTGAAGCACGAATTGACTCGGACCAATCAAAAGACTGGAACTCAAAAAGTCGTATTGGCGCGGTGAAGTTTGGTTCACATGGGCCGCCCCTCGACTGAAGCCGCATCTAGGGGATATCCTTACGTCATCCGGGCCAAGGGAGACAAGACGGGCAAGATTTGATAGCTTCTATCAGCGGGATAAGGGGCGTTTACAACCGTGATCTGACCCCTGCGGAGGCCTCGAGGCTCGCCGCCAGTTTCGGCATGGTCAACGGTTCGCGGGAATTTCTGCTTGCCAGAGACACGAGGACGTCCGGTCCGTCGATGAGCAGGGCCGCGGCTGCCGGGTTGCTGTCCTTGGGTGCCACGGTCCATGACTGCGGCGTCGCCACCACCCCCGCGATATTCAGGGAGAGCAGGACGAGGAAGCTCCCCGCGATCATGTTGACGGCTTCTCACAACGAGCCGGAGTTCAACGGCCTGAAGTTCATCGTCGAAGGGGCAGGGGTCGGGAAGAGCGTTTTCGACGCCGTCGTGTCCGGCCCTAGGGGGACGCCCACGGAGTTTGCCAAGAGTTCGCTGAAACAGCATCGGAAACTCAGCTACGTAGACGATCTCGTGACAAGGTTCGGCGCCCGCTCCGCAGAGGGAATCAGGGTGGCTGCGGACTTCGGAGGAGGAGCCGCTATCGGCTTCGCCGTCCCGATTCTGACCAGGATGGGGTGTGAAGTCACCTCGCTGAACGACAGCCAGGGGGTCTTCACGCGCAGGGTGGACCCAGTCGTTGACGACCTGACGCTCCTCCGTGATACAGTCAAGAAGAAAGGGTGCAACATCGGTCTCGGGTTCGACTGTGACGGCGACAGGCTCGTCGTCGTGGACTCTGACGGGAAGAAGAGGACAGGGGACTTCATGCTCACGCTCGCGCTGTCTGAGCTCCTGTCGCAGACTGGGGAGA
>JAKAPN010000271.1 GCA_021822995.1 archaeon | reverse complement strand
TCACCTCGCGGGTGCGCCCAAGAGTGAATGGGGAGTGAATCAGCCTCGGCGGGGGGTCTCCCCTCCGCCGAGGAATTCGACTCGTGCCGGCCGTAGTCCTCCTTTTTCGTGGATTGTGTCGAACAGAACCCCCGTTAAATGGCCCCGGACGCTCCTCGTAAGGAGGCCGGACGAGAGTGCCACGGAAGCGGGCCGCCTACGGCTCGTTCACCAACGGTGAGAGGATGTGGGAGACGTACCTGAAGGTGACCGGCTGGAAGAGCGAGTACAAGAGCGTCCAAAGGCTCCTGAACCACCTCGCCCGGAGGATAAGGAGCGAGGGGAGCAGAGAGTGCTACCTCAGCTGGCTCTACAGGTACTGCAGGAAGGTCGGGAAGGGCCCTGAGGAGGTGGTGGGTTCCGAGCCGCTGTGGATCAGGGAGAGCATGCAGGACTTCGTGGACGACGCCGGCGCCAAGACAAGCGAGACTGGGAACCTGGCCAGGGCCGCCCTCACAGCCTTCCTGAAGTCCAACGGGTTCGACGGGAGCGAAAAGAACGCCGTCAGGATCAAGGGGTTCTTCACGCCGGCGCGCAAGACCATCGAGATGACGGACTACGTCCCCACCAGGGAGGAGATCCACCGGATGGCCGGGACCGGGAGGGTCAACAACCTGCGCGACAGGGCGGCGATACTGGTCCTACTCAACTCCGGGCTCCGCCAGGGGACGCTGAGGGGGCTCAGGTACGGGGACATCAGGCAGGAGCTGGAGGGAGGGGTGCTCCCCCTGAAGATCCCGGTCTACCCCGAGATGAAGAAGGTAGTGCCCGAGGCGTGCAAGGGGAACGTCCCCTACTACACCTTCATCGGCCAGGAGGCCGTGGACGCGCTGAAGGCGCACCTCCAGGAGCTCGAGGCGAAGGTCGGGAGGCTCGACGACGGGATCCCGATCTTCAACGGGTGGAAGCGCAACAGGTTCCTACGGGAGGCGAGGCACCCCATGGGGAGGTCGGCCATGGACTCCCTTGTGAAGAAGGCGGCGGAGCGGGCCGGGATAGAGAGGTGGAGGGACGTCCACCCCCACTGCCTGCGCAAGGCCTTCGAAAGCGTCCTGAGGGACGAGAACAGCGACGGGAGGCGGCTGGACGTCAAGACCCAGGAGTTCCTGATGGGGCACATACTCCCGGGGAGCCAGGAGAACTACTACGACAGGAGCAAGGCGGACTGGCTCAGGAAGGAGTACGCGAAGCTGAACTTCACGTCGTCCCCGTCGCTCGGCAGGGGGGACGTACTCGCGGCCATACGGAGGGAGATGCTGGCGACAAGGTACTCCGAGGAGGAGCTGGCGAAGATGGGGAGCCTCTCGCTCCTCACGACGGAGCAGTTCGTCGACGTCCTCAACAGGAGGTCCCAGGGGCAGAATGGGAACGGCTGGAAGCAGAAGGTCGTCGAGGCGGGGGCGGTCAGGGGGATGGTCGAGGAGGGGTGGGAGTACGTGGCCCAGCTTCCCGACGGGAGCGTGGTGGTGCGGTCAAGGCCCTAGCTCCGAAGCGAGGAGCCTGTCGAAGACCTCGAACTTGGCGAGGGCCTCGGGGACGGGGAGAGCGTCCTTCTCGGAGATGATGACGCTCCTTGTGGGGCTGCCGGGGGGAAGGAGGCGGCGGACGACTTCCTTGAGCTTGGCGAGGGAGACGGGTTCGTTGCCCAGGTCCCGGGGAGGGGCGGTTTGCATGGAAGGTTCGTGGCTTTCGGCTTTTAACGCGAATCAGGTTTGACTACATGCGTATACGGGCAAATGGACTTCAGAGGGCAGCAGGGTCGTTCAGCCCGAGCTATCTCGCCAGCCCCTTGTATGTTGGGGCCCTGGGTGGGATGCGAGTCCACATATGTGGGTTCAAATCCTTCACAAACCATTCCCTAACACCGCGTAACTGTCTGCAGCTGCGGCTTAGGGCGGACGCGCGGACATGTTTAGCCCTCTTGAAACTAGCAGGACCTCAGATGCGCACTTGAGTTTCCCGAATATTCCAGCTTGATGGTAGGTTATCTGCGCGCAGTCTAGATGGATGATTGCGAAGTAGGTCCACTTCTTCTCCCACCTTGTCAGTAGACGCCTGAACCTGTTCACCAGGAGTTCGTCCTCTCGATGACCCATCTTCTTGCTCGATAGCCGGTATCTTCTTCCTCTTGAATTGGTCCACGCCTCCCTCTCGATGTGGGCGGATTATCCCCACTCCGCGACCAGGTCGTCGACCTCGGGGAAATCTTATCCCTTGTCCAGGCACATATAATGTGGATGCTATTTAGTTGGCTTGGGCCTATCGGTCATGGTTTTCTCAAGTGTCGGCTCTGAAAGCTTCATGTCATGTCGGTCGGCGCCAGCGACGGCCACCGCGAAAGATATTTCGTTCCCTTCTATCAGGAGTTCCTCTTCGTGTCGATTTGGCCCTGTCCATCGGGTTGGGCCCCGTCCCTTCTCCACCGAGAGGCGTCTTCGTAATCGACCTGTCCACGGCCTGCCATTCTTGGTCGACCCCCTTTTCGTCATACCCGACGAACCCTTCCCTCCTAATCCTCTCGAAGGCTCCGGCCCTGAGCCAGTACTCGAACCTATCGTGGACTATGCTTTCAGCTCCAAGAGACTTCGGGAGCGCCTTCCACTGGCACCCGGTCCTCAGGACGTAGAAGATCCCATTCATGCTCTTTATGTCGTCCATCCTTGGGGCGACCGGCTTTACCTTCCTCT
>JAKAPN010000270.1 GCA_021822995.1 archaeon | reverse complement strand
TCCGATCTCCGAAGGACTTCACCGCCGGGTGCACGACTGAGACCAAGGCCTTCGGCGAGAGCTACGACGCGATCCTGGACATGGGAGCAGAGATACTCGGGATAAGCTCCGACTCCGCCGAGAGCCACGGGAGCTTCGCCCAGGAGTGCGGCGCCAGATTCCCACTTCTGGCGGACGCTGGCGGCAAGGTGAGGGAGTTGTACGGGGCGAAGTCGTCCTTTGGGCTCATCCCCGGCAGGGTCACGTTCGTGGTCGACAAGCAGGGAGTGGTCAGGCACGTCTTCTCGTCCCAGCTGAGGCCGAAGCAGCACATCGCCGAGGCCATCGAAGCCCTGAAGGCAATCTCTGACTAGCAGAAAGTCAGGGGTCTCGTCTCGTGGGGCTCGCCAACCCTTAAAGTTCGGCGAAGGCGCCTGAACAAGTGAGTCAGTCGCTTGGGAGAGCCTGAGGCCGAGAGAGGTAACGGCAGATTCCTGACCGACGGCCTCCTCGTCGCTCTGTTCGTCTTCGTGGTCTTTGAGGTAAGCATCAACACTGTCTGGGCGACGGACCACGCGACATCTCTCACTCAGCTGGCGTACGCCCTCCTGGCCAACCACTCGGTCGCCCTGGGGCAGGCGAGCAGCACCCCGCCGTGGACCGTGGACAACTTTCACTACGAAGGGCAGAACTACTCGGCACTCGCGCCGGGGTCGGCCTTCCTGGCGCTGCCGTTCATGGCGGTAGGGTTCGCGCTGGCGGGAGGGTATACGGCGTACGGGCCGGCGCTTGTCTGGTCGGGGACCTTCGTCTCCCTGACGGGCGCGATTGCCGCCCTGCTCGTCTACAAGATTGCGGGGATGTACTTCAAGCGGTCCACCTCGATATTCCTCGGAGTCGCCTTCGCCTTCTCCACTATCGCCTGGCCGTTCGCGACCTACTTCTTCCAGAGCGACGTCTCGGCGATGCTCGTCCTTGCCTCGGCGTACTTCGCTCTGAGGGCCGGTCGCACTGAAGGAGTCGCCTTCGCGCCCGCGCTCGCCTGCGGCTTGGCTGCCGGCGCTGCCTTCACGGTGGACTACGTCGACGCGGTCATAGTTCCAATACTGATCGCCTTCCTGATTGTCAGGAAGTGGAGGTCGAGGCGTCCTCTTGCCGGGACCGTCGTGGTCTTCATCCTCGGCCTGGTTCCGGGCTTCGCGGCGATAGGGGCGTACAACTTCGCCATCTTCGGCACCCCGTTCATGATTACGGAGCAGGCCTACGTAGGGCAGAGCGTCTTTGGGAAGTTCTCCACCCCCGTACAGTACGGCCTTGCCCTCAACCTCGTCAGCCTTTCACGGGGGCTCCTTGCGTTCGCCCCGCTCTCTGTCCTCGGGTTCATGGGATACTACGACGCGCTCAGGACGAAGAAGGTCAGGACCGAGATGCTCCTCATGCTCGCAATCTTCCTCGGGATACTCCTCCCGTACTCTGCGTGGTACGACCCCACCGGCGGCCTGTCGTTCGGGCCCAGGTTCATCGTCCCGGCCATCCCGTTCCTCCTCCTCCCTGCAGGGTTGATCGTCGAACAGGCGAGGAGGTACAGGTTGCTGCTCGTCTACGCCCTCTACGCGGCGGGGGCGGTGATCAACGGGATGGCGGCGTTCGTCACGGCGGTGCCGCCCTCGACAGGCTTCGACGTCTCGCCCCTCACCACCTACATCATCCCCAACTTCCAGGCTGGGAACTTCGACAGCCTCTGGGCGTCCCTTCTGGTCCACCCGTGGTACGTCGGGGGGGCCCTGGTCGCTGCGCTCGGGGTGGCAGCCCCCCTGGTCTGGGTGGATGCGGTCAGGAGGAGCTCAGGACAGCGCGGTGCCACGGAGCAGGAAATCCCGCCTGAGCGTGAAGTGTAAGTGCGGCCTCCGGGATTCGGACCCGGGCGAGTGGCTCTCTCCTCTTTACGAATGGGAAGCCACTATCCTAACCACTGGATCAAGGCCGCACGACTGTCTGCCGCCAAACAGCCGCGTATAAACTGGATTGACGAAGCCGCCTGCATTGAACATTGAAAGCGGGTTACGAGCCTCCGGGAAGCGGACTTCATGGCGACGGTAGGGAAAGGGACCAGCCATGTCAGAAAGCCTCTCGCCCAAGGGACAGCAGCCATTCGATGCAACTCGCTCTCACCACTGAGACAAGTCAAATCGGACGTCCTGAGACTGGTCGAAACACTGTCCTGAAGTCTACCCGCACGCCGCACTCGTTCGAACCACCCCGATAATCCCCAAATGCCTTAAACCAAGCCGCAGAATAGCCGCTTCCAGCATGAGTGAGCAACTCCTCATGAAGCTCGCACCTAGGCTGAAGCGCCTCGATGAGGGGAGTTACCGGAGGGCCTACCGCGGCGGGAAGGGTAACGCCCGGACCAGCACCCACCAACTCCTCGCCGAGCTGCTTGGGTCGCTCGGGGTATCTTTCAGGGAGAAAGTCACCGTCCCCCGGACCAAGAACCTCGTGGCTGACTTTCTGGTGAATGGCACGTTCGTATTCGTCGAGCCGGAATTTGACCTGCGGACGCTCGCAGAGCTGGAGAAGTCGAAGTCTAAGTCGATAATCATCAGGAAGGACTCGCTGAGGAGCGATAGGGAAGACCATGGCGTGAGGGTGCTGGGCCTGGGAGAGGAGGGGGGGCTCCAGACGATCTTCCTCGACGACCCATCCTTCAACTTCGACTACGCCCACATCCTACGCCAGAACGCCACGTAC
>JAKAPN010000269.1 GCA_021822995.1 archaeon | reverse complement strand
CGGGGAACCAACCTTTGACGTCTTCGCAAGAGTCCGGGGGCCCAGGCCGAAGGTCCAAGGGCGGAGGTCTCAAATCGAGATGATGATACACGTCCTCGACTCGGTCAGGAATGGGGCCGACAGGCCCACTCAGGTCATGTACAAGTCCAACCTCTCTTGGACAATCTGCCAGAGCTTCCTGGGCCGCCTCTCAGAACGCGGATTCCTGAAGATCGTTTCCGACGGACCGCGGAGGCGCTACAAGCTGACACCCACAGGCCTTGAGGTGCTTTCATCGTTCACGAGGGTAGCGGAGGCGATGGCTCCTGCCGCACCCCTCCCCCGTTAATACGGCGAAGACCCCCCGTGTACGATGCCAGATATCCGGTGGCTCTTCCTGGACACGCCAATCCCGTATCTGGCTGCGATATGCTACATCGCATACAGGCACGACCTAGGCAGACTGCTGAGGCCGTTCCATGACGGTTCAACTGCGTGGGATTGGTATCAGGTCAGCGAGCGTCTGGAACTGATCGGCGGCAAGGTGATGGCTCCCAGGAGGGCCATGCTGGGGGACTCGAACCTCGTCCTCATCTTCGCCTCGCTTGTGATCTACGCTGGCTCTGGATACGCTTCACTTCTGCTGCCGTGGTATTACCTGTGTGCAATCCAGGCGGCTGTGGCTGTTCCACTCTTCTTGCTCATCGTCCTGAACCGTGCAGGGCCCTTCCCCTTCAAGCCCTACAGGGATGTCCTGCCCTATCCCCGTTTGGGGACCAGAGTGCGGAATCTTGCCGACAGGAAAGCCAAGTCCAGCCCTCGGAGCAAGTCGGCCGTTTCTACGACAGGTGGGACGCAATGAGCGAGAAACAGGCTTTGAAAGAAGAGGTGCGCTTCTTCAACGTCTCCCTCATCAACGCCACCCCGATGTCCCTGCCGAAGTTCTCCCAACCTCAGCGCCTCATGGGGGAGCTGATTCACTCTGTCGAGGCAGCGAATCCCAGATTCGCCTGGGTCCAGTTCCTCTTCAAGCGGGTGAACCTCTCCCCGACTCTGGTCGCCCTCAAGAACTCCATGCACGTCGCGGCGGAGCAGATCAAGACCCCGAAGAGGAGCATCATAGACGACAGCGAGTACGACAGGCCAGAACTCTACAGGGACTGGTACAAGCGCTCCGGGGAGCGGACCAAGAGGATTGACGCCCTCGCCAACGCGCCACACGTCCTCCTCGCCATCCAAGGTATGTGGGTGGGCGATCCGAAGCAGCTTTCGACCCTCCCCTTCAAGGATTGCCACGACGAGCTCGACAGGCTTGGGACCTTCGTCTACAGGAACCCCTGGATGCTTGTGGAGCTTGTCGAGAGGAGGATGGTTGAGGACGTGTCCCCCTACTTCATGAGCTATGTACGTTCCCGCCTCGAGTCCCCATCATTCCTCATCGCCCAGGAGGAGATCCCCTACTACCTCCACCTCCCGGTCGCCTCGACCTCGGGCTTCCTGGAGTCACTCGGGAAGCGTTCTTCGTATTCACCCGACGTCCAGCCCGGAGGCGTGGAAGGAGGCGAGGACGAAGAGAGCACACATACTGCAGCGAACAAAGCCACTCGAGCGAAGGTCCTGAGGCTGGCAGAGTTCCCCAAGATAGTCGAACCCCTGAAAGAAGAGCAGCTCCAGAGGCTGGCTCTGCTGCCCTCGACGACGGTGAGGGGCTTCGAGGCGACCTTCACCGGGGGAGGGAGCGAGATCCTCCTTTCGTCGAAGACGGAGAGGGACCTGAAGGAGTACCTCGGCGTGATGGAGTCGGTATACGGCACCCTCACCGTCGTGCAGGCGACCGACACTCCTCCCTTTCTGAAGGAGATTCCTGGCATTGTCGGGCTCAGCGGCCTTGCTAACTTGGCGGTTGGTGGGACAGACTCGCCTCCCTGTTAACTCACAGCTGATGGATTCTCTCGCGACAGGTCTAGTCTACCCAGTAGCCGGCAATAATCAGGATGGAAGACTCGTTCGAGGGGACTTTGAAATCCAAAATATTCGAGCTACTCAGGATATTGCCCCCGTCAACCAACCATCCCCTAAAAGTGGCTGTGACAGGGCCATGCACTCCGCCACACTCTGCACACCCGTTGCAACTGCCGGTGAACGTCATGTTGGCCGTTAACATATGACTGCTCCCACTCATCAAGGTTACAGTTGTCGCGTTGAAGTTGAAGCTATAGGGAGTCGTGGTGTTTGCAGTCGAAGGTACTCCGTCGATCTTCAAAATGCTCATCGGTATGGAGGCGACATTGAGACAACCTCCAGCTCCATTATATGAAGCGACAGAGATGGTCACATTCACTGGTCGAGGTTTGGCCTGCAACAGGGGGAAGACGGCGATGAAGGAAGCGATTCCAATGAGAACGATTACCAAGATGAGGGCGAAGTATAGCCGTTTCATGTGACGGATTTTGTCATCTCGTGAGATATAGTTCTATTCCTGAAAGGTTCTGTCAGGTTGAAAGTAACGTCCAGCCATCTACTGTCGGCTAACAGGGAGAACAAGTCTTCCGAACAACCGCCAAGCTAACGCAACCGGCTTGGCCCGCGTTAAATCGCAGCCGGCTTTCTCTTTGCGAACCTGATTGGGCCAGATCTTCACCAGCGACGACATGCTCTTCCACATGCTCGTCGTCGGCGGGACCGGCAGCGGCAAGACCAACGCCGTCCTGCGCATGCTGAAGCTCCTCCATGACAAGAAGGAGCCAGGCAAGCCCCAGCCCGCTCT
>JAKAPN010000268.1 GCA_021822995.1 archaeon | reverse complement strand
GGGGAACTTCATGGCCGCGGTGCTTGTCGCCGTCGCGGGGCCCCTGCTCTTCGCCCCCCTTTCGGTCCTCACGACCCCGCAGGCCCAGGGGCTGCTGAGCCTCGGCCTCACCGTTTTCTGGGACACTACGTCGATCCCCGCGGTCATCATAATCGTCCCGGTCCTGCTGAGGGCTGTCCGTCCGGTGTCCGGAAGGTCGACCATCATCACCGACTACCCGACCTGGTCGGGGTTCGAGCCGCGGAAGATCGCGCCGGTGTCCGTGCTCTACGCCCTGCTCTTCCTCGTGGTCGCCGCCGTGTTCTTCCTCGCCCCCTGGGGCGCATCGGTCAGCGACATAACTCCCATCAAGACCACCATCATTGCAGTGGCAGTAATCCTGCTGATCGTCGGGCCGCTGGCAGGGTACCTGGCGGGGTCAAGGTCTTCGGGCGTCGTCAGGGCGGTCCAGTAGACCGCACGGCTGGCAGACCAGAAGCGACGCAGATAATCAGCTAGCCGCGCTGGGCGTTGAGCAGGGCGGCCTTCTCTATCCTTGACAGCTCGGCTTCGGTCAGGCTCCTCCTGGGGAGCTCCGTCCCCTCGAGCCCTGCAGGGGTCGACAGTTCCCCCCGGCCCGCGTTGATGGCGAGGAACTTCTCCCCGGCGACCGCCCCCTGCGACCTTATGGCCTTCGAGATCTGTGTCGTCCCCGCGAGCCTCAGCAGGAGGTCCACCTCCGGCTTCTTCGCGAGGAGGTCCCCGGCTGACTCGGCCCTGAGCGTCTGAGCCGCCAGCATCTCCACGAACACCTCGTTGCTGGCGGTCCCTCCTCTGGCGACCTGGACCAGCGTGCCCGGGTTAGCCGAGGCGAGCTTCTTCTTCACTTCCTCAGAGCTCGCATCGCTCCCCAGAAGGTACGCCTTCGCCGTCGCCATGCCGCCATCACCCTCCGTGGGAGAAGGGGATCAGGACCACCTTCGCCCCGTCCTTCAGGACCCGAGAAGCCCCGGCCGCCACGAACGCTTCGCCGTCCTCGACCATCACCAGCGTGTTGAACTTCGTGAACCCAGGGTCCCGTTCCCTGGCAGCAGCCCTCACTTTGTCCACCAGCTCCGAAGCCTCGATGTCCCCGCCGGGGACCGTCAGCTCCTTCGCGCCGACCGACGTGCCGATGTGACCGAGGCAGCGGACGGTTATCATGGCTGTCCGAGGAAGAGCAGCCTTTCCTTATACCTTCTTCCGCCATAAAGCGACCCGGCCGGGAGGATGGTGCCCTCCCGTCCGCCGAGCCTAGACTTCAGCTGCTGGGAGGTCGCCCTGCCGAGGTCAGCCAGCGGGTAGTCCACCGCGACCGGCCTGGGGTCTATCATGTGCATGGAGGTCTTGCAGGGGAAGAGCTTCCCCGTCCTGGCAGCGCCGACCACGTCTTCTTTCGTTATCCTTCGAGAGAGCACCACGAACCGCTGAGGCTGCTGCAGCGGGACGTCGACCTCGTCTTCGGGGACGAAGCTCCGGGACCACCCGTTCGCTTCGGCCAGCCTGTCCATCGAGCGCATCGACTCCACCACTTTTGCGTGGTCCGGGGCCGCACCTTGCACGAAAGCCGCGTCGGGCGTGAGGACGGCGAGCCCGACGTCTCGGCGCTCCAGCGCGGAGAACGCCTCCGCCAGGGGGGTCCGCCGCATCCCTCCCATCTCTTCGAGCGCTCTCTTCAGAGAGTCGCCCGCGCCGAGCTTGTACACCCGCGCCCACCTCCCCAACTTCACCCCGGCTGAGCTGTATTCCACAGCGCAGCAGACCGCGTTCTCTATCCCCAGCCGCTGGAAGGCAGCGAGCCTGTGCATCCCGTCCAGGACGGCGGCGCTGTCTCTGTCGATGATTATCGGGTCCCGCTGCATCCCCTCGCGCGTCATCTCCGAAGCGAGCTGGTCGACGTGACGTGGGATGACGTCCTCGTGAGGGCGCAGTGAAGAAACGTTCCGAATGCCTAGGGTGAAGCCCGCTACCGCCAGGGCCATGGTCTACTCAGCCGGCTTTTCGACTGGGGGCTCCGCTTCAGCTTCCACTTCCTCTCCCTCCTCCTCTTCGGAGCCGGCCTGGTGCATCTTCGCTATGTATCCGGCGATCCGGTTACGGAGCTGCTTGGAAGGGATGAGGGCAAGGGTTTCGAGGGCCTTCTTGTTCTCCTCAAAGTCTGACCCGAAGGCTTCTGGGTGCCTCTGCATGACCTCTTCCGAAAGCCTCCGTGTCCTGTCCAACTTCTGTCAAGCCCGCCACGATGGGGACTTAACCTTTCTCACCCAGATAGCGCAGGGAGTTTACGGCGCACCGCTCCAGCGTATCTGTGAAAGGCTCTCCCCGCACTTCGGCCAGCTTGAACGCCACCGAAGGGATCAGCATCGGGCCGGCGACCCCTCCCAAGGGGGTGTACGGGACCGGGAAGTCAGACTCCAGTAGGGTAAGATCAGGGTCCGCCCGGAGGGCTATCCGCTGCAGCCTCTTCGAGTACAGGAGGGCGGGACCGAATGAAACGAAATACCCCCTCTCCATCGCCCGTGGGAGCGCATCCTCGCTTTCAAGCCAATGCAGGAGGACCTTCGGGAGCTTGTACCCTCCCATCACCTCGATGCACTTCGATTCGGCCTTCCTGGCGTGCACCTGGACGGGCTTACCGGCATCTTGGGCCGCCTCGAGTAACGCCGTGAACGTCTCCATCTGGTGACCGCCCCCTGCGATACCCGAATAGGTAGGGTCCAGCCCTATCTCGCCGACCCCGGCA
>JAKAPN010000267.1 GCA_021822995.1 archaeon | reverse complement strand
GCCCCCCCTGGATTCGATTGACAGAGGGGTCCGATTCATCGAAGAACAGGTCAAGGCGGGAAGAGCTGTCGCAGTGCACTGCCTCGCGGGGGAAGGAAGGACCGGTTGCGTGCTATCTGCGTATCTGATCAGAGCCAAGGGACTGAGCGCGGCTGAGGCGATGGCGAATCTGAGGCTGCTGAAACGCGGATTCGTCGAACGGAATCAGGAAGACGCGGTGCGCGACTTCGCCCGCCGGGACCACGCGCAAGCGGGAAGTTAGACTGGAGTCGGGGGACCGACGAGGGGATTCCCGGTACCAGCCGACCGTCTCGTTAGAAGGTAGGAAACGGCCACGAGTATCGTGACAGCGGTGACCGCCGCGATGCTGTAGGGGAACTCGGGTACGCCATTCCCCGCGCTAGCGGACGACGATGCCGAAGGAGCGGCGGTGGTCGTAGTCTGGGCTGCCGTCGTGGTAGCCGTAGAAGCCGTCAAGGCCGTAGTAGCCGCTGTACTGGTTGCTGTGGTAGCTGCAGTCGTCGCTGTTGTAGTAGCAGCTGTCGTCGTGGTGGTTGATGCTTGCCCGGAGCTCAGCACGATCACGGTCCCTTTCATGTATGTGTGGATGCTACAGTGGTAGCCGAAGGTGCCGGGAGCGGTAAAAGTATGAGTGAAAGACTGCCCAGTGGTCAGGGTGGCAGAGCCCCATGTCCCGTCGTCTGAAGTCACAGTGTGCGGGACGCCGGTCTGCTGGTTCGTCCACGTCACAGTGTTGTTCACCCCTATTACCACCGTGATGCTGGCGGGGTTGAAAGAGTAGCTGTTGATCACTACGTTGACCGTGGTTTGCGCGACCGACGCAGGGGCGAGTGTCACCAGAAGGCTGGCCGTGAGCACCGTAAAGACGAGAGCAGCAAGGGACACACTAGCCATCCTGGAGTCCGGCATCAGTTTCTCTCCGTCGAGGGCTCGCCAATAAAGCCTTCAACTATGCACTCTTCTGTGCATGCCCCATCCGTAGGCGAATCCCTTATGTCCCGAAGCAAGGGCATGGGCGTCGGCTTGGCAGGGAAGGTTGTTGTAATCACCGGCGCCAGCAGCGGCATCGGCGCGGCGCTTGCCCGTCAACTCGGCGGAAGAGGAGACCATGTAGTTCTGGGCGCGCGGAGGAAGGAGCTCCTCATGCGAGTGGCTGCAGAGTCTGCGCCGGATGCCCTTGGGGTCGTCGCAGACGTCACTAAGCGTGCCGATGTGGACCGGATCAGAGACGAGGCGCTGGCCAGGTTCGGACAGGTCGATGTCTGGGTCAACAACGCTGGGCGGGGCATCACGAAGACGGTGGAGACCCTCACTGAGGATGACGCGAGGATGATCTTCGACGCGGTGGTGATGTCAGTGGTCTACGGCGCCCAGTCGATTTTGCCCCACTTCAAAGAGCGAAAGAAGGGACACATCGTAAACGTGTCGTCCTTCCTCGGCAGGGTACCTCTGCTCCCCTACCGCTCCATCTACAGTGCGTCTAAGAGCGCCGTGAACGTCCTCAGCTCAAACCTCAGGATGGACCTCAGAGCCAGTTATCCGGATATCCACGTCTCTGTGGTGATGCCAGGAATCGTCGACACCCCGTACCACGACGTGGCTGGACCGGGGCTCAAGGTGAGGGCGGGAGGGTATCTCGGGCCGACCCGCGTGGAGTCGGCTGAAGAAGTCGCTTCCAAGATTGTCGGAGTGATCGACCGTCCGGCGGCGGAGACCTATACCAACCCGTCTTCTGCGGAGCTCGTGGCGGCGTATTACAGAGACGTAGGCGCGTTTGAGGAAGACTTGAACAGGCGTCGGCAGTCTACCGAGAGTGCTTCCTCAGGAAGCGCAAGACCCGTTTCATGAACGCGGGTCTCTCCTCCCAGAAGGCAAGGTGCGAGCTGTTTGGGAAGACCGTCAACTCAGACCCCTTGATGTGGCTGTGAATCTCCCTGGCGACCGCAGGCGACACCTCGTCGTACCTCCCGCCGAGCACCAAGGTCGGAATGTGGATTTCACCCAGTCGTTCCGTCACGTCCCAGTACCTGATGTTGCCTATGATGGTGAACTCGTTGGGGCCGTTCATGGTGCCGTACACCGGCTTGCTGATGTGGTCTAAGGAGTAAGCGACGTCGGGGGGCCACACGTCCAACCTGCAGAGGAACTTTTTGTAGAAGACCATGACCGCGTTCTGGTAGACGGGGTCTTCGTACTTCCCCGCAGCCTCGTACTTTGCCATAACTTCCTGAACGCGCGCCGGAAGCGTCCTCTTCATCCGCTGCATCTCCCTGACCGTCAGAGGGACGCTGTGTAGACCACCGACGGTCGTCATCGTCTTCATGTTCTTCTGATACTTCAAGGCATAAGCGATCGCCAACATGCCTCCCCAGCTGGAGCCGATCACGTGAGGGTCCTCTAGTTTCATCTCCTTTCGGAACGAGTCGACCTCCTCGACGTAGTGTTCGGGGACGAACATGCTTGGGTCCTTCGGCATCTCGGAGCGGCCGCACCCCAGCTGGTCGTAAAGGGTCACGCGGTAGCCGTGATCTGCTAGGTCGAAGAGAGGGGAGAGATAGTCGTGCGTCGCGCCTGGTCCGCCGTGCAACCCCAGGACATCGCCGAGGCGCGGCTCACCGAGCTGACGGTAGAAGATGTCATACCCAAGAACGGACGCGTATCCTTCCGCGGGGCGCACGTCTCGTGGGACCACCGATGGCGGCATTAAAGAATGCGGGGGGAGGGATTCGAACCCTCGAACC
>JAKAPN010000266.1 GCA_021822995.1 archaeon | reverse complement strand
CCAGGCGGGGCTCTCGCCAGAAGCCGAGATCAGCGTGGGGGCGTCGGGGTTCACTGTCGTCAGCG
The DNA here is from genome assembly GCA_021822995.1 of archaeon. Lineage (GTDB taxonomy): Archaea > Thermoproteota > Nitrososphaeria > Nitrososphaerales > Gagatemarchaeaceae > UBA183. The sequence goes on along the minus strand of JAKAPN010000266.1, from coordinate 2,707 downwards.
CCCAGGTGGTCAACACCGGAGGGATTCCGTTCACATCTCTCACGATTTCCATTACAGGCGGTTCGTCCCAGCTACAAATCACGTACTCATCCATGCTCTCGGCCGACGGAGGAACCGCGGCGATCACCACACGGGGAGTCTCGGGCGGGCCGTACTTTGCGGTCTCTTCGAACACAGTCGTATCCGGAAACCTCGTCGCTTCGGCGGGGTCTTCCTATGCGGTCGTCGTCGACGGGACCCTGAGCAACGAAGCCACGTACAGCCAGGCCTTCAGCGTCGTGGCGACTCCATGATCCAATGAGCGCCTGGCTTCGCAGAAACGGTCGCCTCGAATTCTGATAGCTTCTGTCTCAGTTCAGAAACCATCTCTTGGGTCTTCGAGTCACCGCAGACCTGAGCGAACGCCAGCATGTTCGCGTAAATGGCGTAGTCAATCGGCTCAATCCCATCTGGGATGTCTTGGAACTTTGAAACCGATAACACAATGCCCCTCTGGATCTCCGCGAAGATTTTGCAAGCCTCGGTCAGGTTCGCGTCCTTTGGCTTCGCGTCTAGGAACTGTTGCGGAATGTAGTTGGTCGCCGCAGCCCTGTACAACTTCTTCTCGATGTTGTTGACCTTCGCAGTCTTCGATAACTCGATCAGACCCGCGGCCAGAAGTTTCTGGACTCTCCTCCACGTCTTCAGGGTGGGGGTGTGGAACTTCCTCGCAAGCTCGCTCACGGAGTAGTCAGAAAGAACCAGCTCCCTGAGTATCCTGAGGTTCAGCGGGTCGGAAATCAGGGCCGTCCCCCTCTCGTCGAGCACTTTCATGATTTTCATTGGATGAAACCGCTTTCCATAGAGATATAATGGTGTCGCTGTCCTTTACCTGCTTGTCGATGACAGGAGATGATAGGAACAGAAAGACCCCTGAATGTTCCTGGAGAGATTCCGCTCTCGGGGACGTTACGCCTGCCTGCTGAAGCCGGCGCAGACGCTTTGAAGTGTCCCGCCATCCTGTTCATCCACGGCTCCGGTCCGGTGGACCGGAACGAAAGCGCCAGGTTCATCCCCCTGAACGTGTTCAACTTCTTGGCGGAGGAGTTCGGGAAGGCCGGTTACGTCTCGTTCAGGTACGACAAGAGGGGGGTAGGGGAGAGCAAAGGAAGCTACTACAGGGCAGGGTTGTGGGACCTCGTGGACGACGCAGCAAGGGCGCTCGTCGCCCTGAAGAGCCAGAAGGAGGTAGATCCGGCGAAGATCGTGATGATCGGGCACAGTGAAGGATGCTACATTGCACCCCTTGTGGCGCAGCGGATTCCGGTCGCAGGGATGGTCCTGTTAATGGCTCCTGCCGACAGGCTCGACACCATCCTGCTCTACCAAGCGCAGATGATGGAAGGCGCCCTTGGCACCATCAAAGGGTCGAAAGGTTCCCTCATCAGATGGCTCGTCAGCGTTCAGAACGGCGGGAGGCTGACCGAGGCGCAGGAGAAACTGCTGACGAAGGTCCGCCGGGGCACAAAGCCTGCGATACGCTTTCGGACGAACCGCGTGCCGGCAAAATGGATTAGAGAACACATGGATTTCGACCCCTCGGAGGCGTATTCCAGCATCAGTTGCCCCGTCCTCATCGTGAACGGGTCGAAGGACCTCCAGGTCAGGCCTGAAGACGCCCGGACGATAGCGGAGATTGTCAAAGGGCCTTGCGAGTGGCACATCCTCGAGGGGATGACCCACATTCTGAGGCGAGACCCCCGGGATGGCCCTTCCGTCATGCATTACAAGAAGCTATTGAAGGAGAGCGTAGACCCGGAAATACCCCAGCTAATCCTGGGTTGGCTGCGCCGAAATCTTGTTGAGAAGCATGCGGCCTCCCCTTCTCAAAGCATCACGGCCAAGCCACCGATGGAGTCGCACGATGCTCCATGAGCGTGTCACGGGTGAGGAAAAAATCTCCAACGAAGGCACTTTGGATTCAATCGTTGTGGGTGTTCGACGACGAACTGGATACGACAGGCAGGAAATCGAGATGGCTCAGCGCGCATGCCTCACAGCCGATTGGCAGGCCTTTGCACAGGCATGCGGGAAATATCGAAGTCAGAGAAAAGGAATCCATCACGTTCCACGAAAAAGACGACAGCTTGGAGATGCCCCTTTCGATCATCAGGAAGCCGGCAGTCGGATATGATGAGAATTTCACGAGGTTTACGGGAGGGCGAGGGTTGATTCCTCCAATGCACTTTTCGTTTGAGGACAGGGTCGTTTACTTCTTCACACGGGACGCGACGGACATGGTCTTTCGCGGCAAGAACGAAAGGCTGTTGACTATGATTACTGGGCACTCTCCGTGATGTTTTATCTCCGCTTCTTCTTCTTTCTGGATGAACGTATCTCGTTGCAATAGAAGCGGCGTCAGCGAGGTAATCGCCGCCCTTCTGCTGCTTTCTATCACGGTGGGGGTCTTCGGGGTCTTCTACACCTACTACGTCAGCGGCTTGAACTCGTCCGGAGGGAGCGTGGCCCAGGGGATCCAGGACTCCGCCAAGGCGACAGGAGAGCTGATGAGCCTGGTGAGCTACCAGGTGCAGGGGAGCACCGTCACCCTCTACCTCTACAACTACGGCCTCCAGCCGATAACACTGAGCCCGCCCCAGCAGGCATTCCTGGTGGCCTCGGGCTCCCAGCAGTCTGCCCAGAGCTTCGTCCTGACCGACGCCTCCTC
>JAKAPN010000265.1 GCA_021822995.1 archaeon | reverse complement strand
TTCCCGCCAGATATCCTGGGCGGGGCTCCTAGCTGACGCACGCGGGTTCCGCAGGCCAGCCCTGCGCGCTGGTCAGGAACGACTCGTAGTAGCCGAAGACGAACTCCGTGGAGTTCGTGAGGCCGCCACCCCAGGAAATCGTAGTGAAGCCACTGACCCGGATGTAGGTCTGGCCGTAGTATGAGGTGGTGCACGCGCTCATCGCGACCGGGAGGAGGGTGAAGTTCCCCTGCGACAGCTCCTGGTTCAGGATCGTCTGGTTGATGGAGGGGATGTCGTAGATGACATGCCCATCGCCGAGCATCCCCACCTCGTGGGCGGACACGGAGAGGTTCCCGTAGGTGGTTAGGTTGAGGAGCGGCGGCATGGCATACGAGGGGATGGGGGCAGGGGGAGGCGACGAGGGTGAGACCGCGAGGGAGAAGGTCGCCGAGCTGGCCCCGTAGTTGGAATCCCCGCCGTAAACGCCCGTTATCGTGACCGGCGTGTTCGAGGATGCCGGCGTATACGCGACGGAGCATGCCCCTGAAGAGAGGGTGCACGAAGCCGAGTGTGAGAAGCTGCCCGAACCGCTGGTAGACCATGACACCGTCCCGGTGGGAGAAGAACCGGCCACGGTGGCGGTGCAGGTGGCGGGGGAGCCGGCCGCGTCTGGAGATGGGGAGCAGGAGACCGTGGTGGAGGAGCCGGCCGCGTTCACGGTAAGGCTTGCCGTCCCCGAAGACCCGGAGTCAAAGGCGTCCCCCGAGTAGGTGCCGTTCACTATGTCGGAGCCTCCGGGCGCGTTGGTTGCGGTGCAGCTCCCGGCGCCTCCCGAGAGCGTCGCCGTGCAGAGGGTCGCAGACCCGATGGCGAAAGTGACGGACCCGGTTGCAGAACTGGGGGTGACGGTGGCGGAGTAGTTCACGATCGACCCATAGTTGACAGAGGTCGGGGACACGGAAACGGAGGTCGTGGACACGACGACGTAACCAGCTAAGAAGGTCACTGCGTACGACACCGTGGTCGTCCTGGAGCACCCGGAGGAGCAGTCATAGGTCGCGCCCGACCCTGTCACCGGGGAATCGAGGGAGTAGGTGAGGGCCCCCTGGGCGGTGTTAACGGTTACGTTGATGTCCGCCCCGGACCCGGTGCTGTGATAGGGCAGCACGAAGGGACCCCAGGACGCGGTCACGCCCCAGGTGACGCCCGTGGTCGGGATGCCGGACTGGCCGAAGGTGACCGTGAAACAGGAGATGGCGTTGACGGTGCTGCCGCTGGGAAACGGCGACGGGGAGCTGCCGCAGTAGTCGTTGATGGTGCCGGGGTTGCTGATTCCAGATCCATATAGAAGGCTGCTGCCGGTCATCGTCCCGTCGTTGTTGGTCCAGCCATTGTTGTAGATGCCGTAGCCGTTGGGGGCATTGCCGGTCATAGTCCCCAGGTTGTTGATGGTGCCGCCTTCGTTGTCGATGCCGTTGCCGCCGATGACGGTGGCGCCACCGTACGTTCCGCTCAAAGTCCCGTCGTTGTTGATGGTGCCGGAGTTGTAGATGCCGTCGCCAGCGCTGTTGCTAGCCGTAACAGTCACCCCGGCGCCTACGTCCAGGGTGGTTCCAGACGAGATGGCGAGGCCTCCAGACACGGTGCATGTGCTGGTCGCGCCGTCCCACATCCCGGACAATGGAGCGGCAGGGCACACCGTCGAGCCGTTGGACGTGGTTATCGATATCATGGTCCCGCTCGTGGCTTGGACGGCCGGGGCGAGCAGCGTCAACGGCGCGCCGGCAGCGCCTAGGAGGAGTAGTAGAATCGCAACAGAAGGCACGATGTGCCTCCGCACATGCACAATTAGTCGCGCGCATTTCCAACAGGGATAACCATAGTCCCTAACCCGTTAGTGTCCGGGTGACTACGGTCCTACGCGTTCAGTAAGGGAGGTGGGCCGGGGGAGATTTGGACTCCCGGCTTGCAGCGTGTGAGACTGCCGTCCTACCAGGCTAGACCACCGGCCCGACCGTCCCTTCGAAGTAGCAGATATCTGCGTTTGCGTCGGCGGGCGTGACAACCATGACCATATCCGTAAATTCGGCCGCGACAGCGGCATGAAGACTGAGACGAGCAGGAATCCGAGGGAGCTACTTCTTGAGCCCGACCGACCGGTTCTTCAGCCTAAGGTCCGACGACTTGCACTTCCGGCACCTTTCGGCGTTGAGGGGGTTCCTCGCGCCGCACCGGAGGCACACCTGGAGGAAGAGCCTCCTCTTCTGGGCGATCTGCTTCTTGGTGGCGTCAGCTATTGGCATGCGTCGACTTTCGCTCGCCTACCGAATCCCGACTATAAGTCTTCGGTGAAAGGTTAACGGCCGTGTCCCCTCTCCCGGCCGCATGGAGCCGCGGACCGTAGACGAGTACATCTCCGCCGCGCCTGCCGAAGCGAGGCCGAAGCTCAGGGAGATGCGGAAGGCCATCCTCGAAGCTGCCCCCGGCGCGGCTGGTGAAAAGGCTCGTGAAGGCTGCGGCGAGGGAGAACCCAGAGCGCGGCGCTTCAGCGTAAGCTCTGCCTTACCAGGGCAGGGACCTCCATCGGGGTCTTCGCGACCTTCACCCCCGCTGCGGTCAGCGCCCTGATCTTCGACTCCGCGGTCCCGAAGTCCCCATAGATTATCGCGCCCGCGTGCCCCATCTTCTTCTCCTTCGGGGCGTGCCTGCCTGCGATGTAGGAGACGATGGGCTTCTTGTACCCTGACTTCTCGATGTGCCTCGCCAGCCGCTCCTCCGCGTCGCCGCCTATCTAGATCGG
>JAKAPN010000264.1 GCA_021822995.1 archaeon | reverse complement strand
CCGATCTGATTGATGGGGCTGCCGTCCTGGTCCTCAACCCAGGCCGTGACAGTCGGGCGGCTTTACGCGGCTATGATCAGGTTCGAGACCAGGAGCACCATCAGCGCGAGGTAACCCACCGAGAGCCACGCTAGGCTGGGCTCGTTCTCCGCGCGCCTCGACCTGTAGATGTACGATATCATGGCGAATGCCAGAAGCTCAAGGCTGAGGTAGAGAGCGAAGGTGTCGGTCGCGACCTGCGTCAGCGGGTCCGACGTCCACAGGACCACAAGGGAGACCACCTGCAGGACGATCAGGAAGACCGCTTGGACCATCGTCAGACTGGCGCGCAAGTCATTCCCTCCAGCCAAACTCCAGCGCTTTCACACGCCTTCTGATGGTGCCGGTCCTCAGGTCCAGCCTGTATATGACGAAAGCCGTAGCCAAGAGGTCGAGCGCAAGCAGGGCCGCAGAGCCTGCTACCGTGACGATCGAGGCGGTCGAGTAATCGCCAAGGGCGACTCCGACCACCGAGTTCACGAGCAGTCCCATCGAGAAGGCCCCAGCGGCGACCAACCCTGAAAAGGCCAACCCGCTCCTCAGCTCTGTACGCGGGATTTCATCAGAACGGGCGGTAGCCAGCCTCCCCTTCGCACGCCGGTACATGGTTCCGTAGATTAGCGCGGAACCGGCCACAATGAGAAGGGCGATCCCGCCGACGACCAGCGCGGCCTGCTCCGCCGGGATCGTCTGTCCAGGCGTGATCAGCCCCCAGTAAGATAGCGTCACTAGCTCCCCCACGAAAAGCAGACCGAGGGTGGTGTAGAGCGGTCTCCGCGAGACGCGTCTCTCGCCCCCCCTGTCAATGAACGGGAGCAGGATAAGCGCGGCGAAGATCAGGGTGACGAGGGTCAGGGCAAGCGGGAGCCCGTACTGACCGAGGGGACCGTTGGCTTCGAAGACTGACATCTTCAGCACCTGATAGATCCAGAGGAAGTACCAGTCCGGCTGGGGGGTGTAGCTGGCCGCGGCGCCGGCAGAATATGCTGGGGGGAGGTTCAGCGGGAATATCGCCGATATGAGAAGCATACCGGCGCCGAACAGCAGCGAGAGCTCGAAGAGGTACATGGTCACGTCGGGGAAGATGGGCGACGTCTTGGGCTTGGGTCCGGAAGGCACCCCTCCGGTCGGGTCGGCCACCCCATGTGACTCGAGCATGTACATCTTGACCACCAGCAGGACAAGGAGGACGGCAGGAAGTATGACGACGTGGAGGTCGAAGAAGCGGAGGATCTCCGCCGAGTCGCCGCCGCTACCTTGGATGAAGAATGTGAGCAGAGACGATATGGGCTGCGGCAGTGCGCTTACCATGCCTACGCCGACGTCAGTCGCAGACTTCGACACCACGGTCCAGGGTAGAAGGTAGCCGGTGAACCCGAACCCCAGAGTCACGAAACCCATGAGCATCCCCACAATCCACATGACTTCCCGCGGCTTCTTGTGCACGGAGACGAAATATCCCCTCATCATGTGCATGAAGGCGAGCATGATCATCGCGTAGGCCGTATAGAGATGGATGGTCTCGAGAAACCTCCCGTTGTAGACGTTCTGGAAGATGTACAGGGTCGACGTGTAAGCCTGGGTCGGGCTGGGGATGTAGTACAGCATCATTATCACCCCGGTGACCCCCTGTATCACGAACGCGACCACCGCCAAGGCGCCTAGCCAGTAGAACGGGTTCAGAGCGTACTGAGGGACGGGGCGGAGCATGGGATAGCTGAGGCCGAGCCTGGAGTCGAACCATCCCGCGAGACGCTGCAGAAGGCCTTGCTCCTCTGTCATCCAATCCCCTCTAGGTGGAAGTCACCAGGGTCCCGCCCTGAAGGTCGTTGCTCACGTCGTTCGAACCAGTGTCGTGCCCGAAGACCGCGGGTGCGCCCATCCCCACCGCATAGATGTCGCCCGAGCTGTCGACATCGAGCTGGACCTGAGGCTGCGGCCTCGGCGACGGTCCGCCGATGACGGCTGCCCCTTGCGTCAGATTGTATACGCTGCCGTGGCAAGGGCAGTAGCCGACGGGCTCCGGTGCGACGTATGAGGGGTTGACCGAGGGAGACCCTCCCTTGGGGACATACCCCCAGATGCACCCGAGGTGCTGGCAGACTTGGCTGAATGCGACGATGTCTCCGTCGGGTCCGACGCCGCCGGTCGCCGACTGTCCCAGTTTGACAAGGAGGTTAGGTTCGGTGTCCAGAGGGTAGTTGAAGAGGACGACCTTGCCTGTCGAGAGCTCGCTCAGGCTGGAGACCTTCACCCTCGGGAAGCTGGACTGGGTCTGGCCGGGCACCGAAGGTATCACCACCGATTTCATCACAGACGCGATCCCCGCGACGGCGAGGACGCCTGAAATCGCAGCTGCTGCCTTCAGGAAGTCTCGGCGGGACTCGTCTGTTTCCTCGCCTCCAGCGCTCTCTTGGACCGGCATCAAGCACCGACCCCCTTCACTCGGGTTGACGGTGCCAGCTTCTAACTCGCCACCAGGTTGCCGGTCATCCATCCGGGGGTAGACATCGCCCCCGCGGTGCCGGCCGAGCCGAATCCACAGGTGGTCTCGCAGAACCAGATGTAGGTCCCGGCCTTCGTGACTGTGAAGTACGCCACCACTGTGGAAGACACTGGGATGGGGACGTTAAGATTCAGCGCGGGGACGGTGAACGTGTGGGATAGGCTGTCAGGAGAGATGGACGACACCGTCTGGCCGCCGTTAAGCACCACTCCGTTCGAACCCTGACTCGCGTTTATGTTG
>JAKAPN010000263.1 GCA_021822995.1 archaeon | reverse complement strand
CCTCGGGTTCGGCTGGTGGAAGACGGCGTACTTGAAGTCCGAGGCCTTGTGCCCGGTCTCGGCGAACAGGGTCTTCACGGAGTTCTCAATGTGATAGAAGTACGCCGGCTCGCCCGTGAACCTCGATAGGTGCCTTGGATACCGCTCGTGGGCCCTCCTCCAAAAGTCTCCCGTGTCTGACACGAACGAAGTGCTGCAGTCGATAACCGCCACCGCCTTCTTGCTCCTCCTTCCGATGACGTAGGCTGCGCCGCCGCTGGCCGCGGTGTACTCCAGGTCGTCTCCCGGCCTCCCCTGGGCGGTGTCCATCCCGATCGCGAGCCCCGCTTCGATCATCCCTGACCCCACGAGCCCGGTCACCACCTGCATCGCCTCGGTCCCCGCCTTGCAGGCGAACTCGAGGTCCGCCGCGAGGGTGTGGTGCTGCCCGAGCGCCTGGGCGACTATGGTGCTCGTCGGCTTGACCGCGTACGGCTTCGACTCCGTCCCCACGAACACCGCTCCGAGCGAGCCTACCCCTGACATCTTCATCGCGCCCCGGCCCGCTTCAATCGCCATTGTGACCGTGTCCTCGTCGATGGACGCAACGGCCTTCTCCACGTTCGGCCCCGACCCTCCCCCCTTCCAGACCCGTGCGATCTCGGTCGTAGGGAGGCGGTAGTACGGGACGTAGGCGCCGTAGCCCAGAATCGCCGCCCTTTCCTTGCTTTGCATGAGATGCAAGTTAGCTGAGACCGCCGAATGAGAGGAGTAATTAAACGGTGTATGGCGGTTATGCAATCGCCGAACTGGACGGTCCGGGGCTAGATCGCCTTGATCTGCTTGACCACGGCGGGCCTCACTTTCTTGAAGACCCGATAGCCGCAGATGCACTTCACTTCAGGGAGCTTCGCCAGCTCTTCCTGAGTGGTCTTTGTGCCGCACCTCACGCACTCGTAGACGGCGCCTGCGAAGACCTTCGCGGGCTGCTCCTTCGGGGCTGCCGCTTCTGGCGCGGGTGTAGGTGCGACTTCGCTCAATTCAGCGTCCGCCCGGCTCCGGTCGTATTTCTGCCTATCGTCTTACGGCAGCAGAAACAGAACGGCGCCCGCCCAGAAAAGCTAGACCCCGAATATCCTGATCTTCAAAACGCTCCAGAAGAACCGGGCTATCTCCCCCGCCCCCATCTTCGACTTGCCCGCGTTCCTCGCCCGGAACACGAACGGGACCTCCTTCATCCCCATCCCCTTCTTCTTCAAGTAGAACAGAGACGCGACCTGGAACGAGTAGCTCGACGTTGGGAGCTTGGCCTCGACGAGCGCCTCCGCCGCCTTCCTGCTCAAGGCCCTGAACCCCGACGTCGAGTCTTTCACCTCCAGCCCCAGCACTACCCTCGCCAGCAGGTTCGCCCCCCGGCTGAGGGTCCTGCGCCAGAGAGACCAGTTGGTCGTCCCGCCCCCGCTGACCTTCCGGGACGCCACGACCACCTCGCACCCTCCCCCGAGGGCTCCGACGAGCTCGGGTATCTTCTCAGGCGGGTGCTGGAGGTCCGAGTCCATCTCGACCATCGCCTGGGCTCCGAGCTCCCTCATGGCGTAGCCGAACCCGTCGATGTGCGCGCTCCCCAGCCCCATCTTCCCCTTCCTTAGCAGCAGGTGGACGTTGTTGTTGGTCGCGGCCACCCTCCGGACTTCGTCCTCGGTCCCGTCCGGGCTGGAGTCGTCGACGAAGACTACCTGGAGCGACGGGTCCACGGCCGCTACCGCAAGCACCACCGCCTCCACGTTCTCCTTTTCGTTGTATGTGGGGACTACCACGCATGCCTTCAGTTGAGCCGCCAAAGTGCGCCGTCCAGCCTACAGGTAGGACTTTCCTGCCTTCAGGAACTCGTCAGCGACCCGCTCGAGGTCGGGGCGGCTCAGCCCCGGGTAGACAGGAAGCGACAGCACGTGCCCGGCGGCGGCCTCGGTCTTCTTCAGCGCCTTCTTCGAGTACCCCAGCTTCGCGTACAGCGGGGTCTTGTGCACGGGTATGTGCCAGTAAACGGCGGCCCCGACCCCCGCTGCGTTGAGCGCCTTGCGTATCTTCTCCCTGTTCTTCCTGAGGAACAGCGTGTACAGGTAGAAGACGTGCGTCCTGTCCGGGGAGTCCTGGGTGAACTTCGCCCCGGCCACCGATGCGACCCTCTCGTTGAGGTACCTCGCGTTCTCCTCGCGCGCCTTCAGGAAGCCGTCGAGCTTGTCCATCTGCACCGACGCCAGCGCGGCGCTCATCTCGGGGAGCCTGTAGTTGAACCCGAGGTGCCGCGAATCGTACCCGTGTATCTGGCCGTGGTTCCGGACCAGCCTCAACCTGTCAGCAAGCTCGTCGTCGTCAGTCGAGATGGCGCCCCCCTCCCCGGACGTCACCACCTTGGTGGCGTAGAGGCTGAAGCACCCGGCGTCCGAGAGCGTGCCTGTCTGGGTCCCCTTGTACGTCGCCCCCAGCGACTCGGCGGCGTCCTCTATCACCCTGATCGACCTCGAAGCCGCGATCTCCCTGATCTCGTCCATGTCGGCCGGGTAGCCGTAGATGTGGACAGGGATGACGGCCTTCGTCCGCTTCGTCACAGCCTTCCTGAACGCAGCAGGGTCCATGTTGTAGTCGTCCTTGATGTCGACGAAGACCGGCTTGGCCCCGCATGCCAGGACCACGTTGGCGGTGGCAAGGAACGTGAAAGACGGCACCACTACCTCGTCCCCCGGGCCCACCCCCATCGCCATCAGCACGGTGTGAAGGGCCGCGGTCCCGGAGTTCACGGCGACGACATGCTTCGCCCCAAGG
>JAKAPN010000262.1 GCA_021822995.1 archaeon | reverse complement strand
CAGTCCGAAACACGCATAAAGCGACCGTGCCAGATCGTCAGATGATGTACAAGTTCGCTCATCTCGCAGACGCACATCTTGGCGCCCACCGTGAACCCGGACTGCAGAAGCTTGAGTTAAGGGCGTTCGACGCAGCCATGAAGAAGTGCGCCGAGATGGGGGTGGACTTCGTTCTTGTCTGCGGGGACCTGTTCCATGTAGGGATACCAGACCTGGGAGTTGTCAATTCCGCGCTCGAGAGTATGATGGAGCTCAAAAAACAGGGAATCCCGATTTACGCAATCTACGGCAGCCATGACTACACCCCTAACGGCACCTCGGTGATTGACATCCTAAACACGGCGGGGGTGCTGACCAACGTGTTCAAGCCGAAGTTCGAAGGTGACACCCTGAGACTAGGAGTCACGGTCGACCAGAAGACTGGGGCGAAGATCGCGGGGATCTCAGCACGCAAAATCGGGCTTGAGAGCAGATACTTCGACGCCCTGGACAGGACTTCGCTCGAGGAGGAAAGGGGCTTCAAACTTTTCGCATTCCACAGCGGCCTCACGGAACTGAAACCTGACTATCTCAGCTCGATGGAAACCGTGGACGCTGCGTTGCTCCCCAGAGGGTTCGACTACTACGCCGGGGGTCACATCCATGAGAGAGGAGAGTTCGAACTTCCGGGCCTCCGGAACATCGTCTTCCCCGGACCGCTGTTCACGGGGTACGGCCGAGACCTCGAGGCAACGGCAAAGGGGGAGAGAAGAGGACTCTACGTCGTAGAGTTCAACGACAGAGTCGTCAACAAGACATTTGTCCCGGTGGGCACCCTCGAAGGAGTATTCCGGGAATACGACCTGTCAGGGATGGGAGCCATCGAAGCCGGAAGCTTGGTTTCCCACGGCGTCAGCGACATGGACGTCCACGGGAAACTCGTGGTCATCAAAGCGTTTGGAGAACTGGCCGGCGGGAGGGTGGCTGACGTAGGACTCTCCGGGATCAAAGACGCCCTCGTCGAACGTGGCGCCATTCATGTCTATGTCAACAGAAGCGGGTTGAAATCGAGGGAGTCGGCGTCTGCCGTCTTCTCCGGGGAAGAACCTGCTTCAATCGAGAGGAAGCTGTTCGAAAACGAAGCGCCCAAGGTGCGGGTCGGTGACGAACACCTCAGGGGGCAGGGTGGAGCCGAGAGAGGGATAGAGTTGCTCAGACTTTGGCGCCAGCCCCCGAAGATTGGGGAGTCGAAGAAGGACTACACGCCGAGGATGACCAGGGAAGGGATGGCTTTGCTGGAAAAGGGGGAAAAGCAGAGTTGATCATCAAAGAAGTGGAACTGCGGAACTTCAGGAGCCATGTGCATTCGAAGGTCAGGTTCCCGGCTGGAAGGACATTGCTCGAAGGGGACATCGGCTCCGGCAAGTCTAGCGTGCTGATGGCCATAGAATTCGCGCTGTTCGGGCTGGGGGCAGACCCGGGGAACTCTGTCCTCAGGCTAGGCGCTGACGAGGCCGAGGTGCGGATGACATTCGATGTGGATGGTTTAGAATATGAGGTGAAGCGGAGGCTCCAGAGGAAGGGAGGGAGAGTCCAACAGGTCGATGGGGAATTGAAGACACCGACAGAGACGCTGAACCTGTCGCCTTCTGAGCTCAAAGAGAAAGTCCTTGAAGTCCTCGAGTTCAACGAAGCCCCAGATCCCAAGGCGCAGAGCTGGATCTACAGATACGCTGTGTATACCCCCCAGGAGGAAATGAAGAGCATCCTCGCCCTTGCGCCTGACCAGAGACTCCAGATACTCAGGCGGGCGTTCCGGCTGGAGGACTACAAGACCGCGACCAACAACGCGGAAGAGGCAGCGCGTGCATTGAGGATGGATGCGGCCCGCCTCGAGGGGATGTCAGAGGGGCTGGACGAGCTCCGAGCTCAGACTGAACTCCTGATGCAGGAAGAGGAGAAACATCAGAGGGAAATGTCAGGGTTCGAGGCCGATGAAATGAAAGGAGAGGAAGAGACCCAGAAGCTTAGAGCGGAACTCGCAGAGATTCAGAAGCGGGAACTCGCCCTGCAGGGAACCAAGAATGAACGAGAGTACTATGAACGGTTGGAGACAGACGCCTCGAAGGACGCTTCTGACTTGGCCGTCGAGCTCGAAGAACTGCGCGGCAGGCTGGAGAAAGCCGAGGCAGTCATTGAAGGGGCAGGGGGCAAGAAGACGCCGACCACGATACCCGTGACAGAACTCAAGCGGAGAGAACGCTCGCTGGAAGGCAGAGTGAAGAAGCTGACAGGACTGAAGGCTGCCACAGAGGCGAAGCTGGCAGAGTACTTGTCAATAACCGAAGGGGGGAAATGTCCAGTTTGCGAGCGACCGGTAGAGGCCCATGACTTTGACGACAAGAGGTCGAGAAAAGCTGCGGAACGGGACCACGTCGAGCGGGAACTCACAGGTGCCGAGGCTGAGCTGGAAGAACTCAGGGGGAAGATTGAGGAGGCAGAGGAGTTCCAGGACTGGAAGAAGGCGGTGACTGTGAGCCGATCGGAGGCCTCGCGGTTGAAGGAAGAGATTAGCAGGAAAGAAGGAAATCTGAACAAGCTCAAGAAGCGGGCGACTTTCGCAAGGGAGAGCATGAAGCAGCTCGGCGAACAGTTGCAGGGATTGGAGGTTCTAGCGCAACAGAAAAGGGACATGGAGAAAGAAATCGGCCGAGCGGAAGGGTCGCTACGGCGGGCCAGAGACAACCTGATCAAGTCTAGAGAAAGGGTCGAGGGAGTCCAAAAGCGGCAGACAGAGATTGCGATTCAGATTGTGGCAAAAGACGAC
>JAKAPN010000261.1 GCA_021822995.1 archaeon | reverse complement strand
GCCAGGGCGGGCATCATCGCAGTGCAGACCCCATTCGAAGGAGGGAAGACTGTCCTCGGACCGCTCGTAAAGGCCTGCAGGCAGGTGGCTGCTTCCATCAGCAGAGGAACGACCGTAATCGTCGAAAGCACGGTCCCTCCGGGGACCTGCGGAAGAGAGCTGCTCCCCGTGTTCGAGGGAGAAGGGTTCAAGGACGGCTCCGACTTCTACTTCGCGTACTGCCCGGAGAGGATCGCTCCAGGGAACTCCCTGGAGGAGTTCGTGCAGAACGACAGGATCATCGGGACCGGCAACAGGGCGAGCAGGGCGCGAGCCCTCAGCGCGATGAAGTCCGCTGTGAAGGGGAGGCTGCTTGAGACGGACATCCTCACCGCTGAAACCACCAAGGTGGTCGAGAACGCGGCGAGAGACGTGTACATCGCATTCGCCAACGACCTCGCGAAGATGAGCATGAAGGTCGGCGTGGACGTCCGTGAGGTGATCGCGCTCGCGAACACCCACCCCAGGGTGAAGCTCTTGAACCCGGGACCGGGGGTCGGCGGGCCCTGTCTCACGAAGGACCCCTACCTGCTGCTCGAGGGCCTCGGTGACGACCCCGGCTGCGGCGACATGCTGAAGGTCGCTAGGAAGGTCAACGACAGCATGGCCGAGGAGGTCCTCCGCCTGGTCGGACCGGGCGAGGGGCTGCACAAGGGAGCCCGGGTGGCTGTCCTCGGGACTGCGTACAAGGCGGACGTTGACGACCCGAGGAAGAGCCCCAGCGAGCCGATAGTGAAGGGACTCATCCGGCGAGGTTTCGCGGTCAGCGCGTTCGACCCGAACTGCACGGAAGGGTTCGGCGCGGAGATGAAGGGGAGCCTGGGCGAGGCGGTCAGGGGGGCGGAGTGCGCCATCTTGCTCGTCCCGCACAGGGAGTTCCGGGGGCTGCGAGCTTCGAAGCTTGCCGCGGGGATGGCACGGCGTCCGCTGATCGTCGACGCGGCCGGTGTGTTCGGGGCGCGAGAAACGGCCTCGTCCGAGTACCGGCTGAGAAGGCTGGGGGACGGGAGGAAAGGGCCGGCGGGGGCACACCCGAAGTGAGCGCTTGCGGACCGCGGTAGTGCTCGGCACGCGGCCGGAGATCATCAAGATGTCTCCGGTCATCCGAGCCCTCGAAGCCTCGAAGTCTGACTTCTTCGTGGTCCACACCGGGCAACACTACTCCTACGACCTGGACCGCGTCTTCTTCGAGGAGCTCGGGCTGAAGGCCCCGCTGAGGAACCTCGGGGCGGGGTCCGGCTCTCACGCCGAGGAGACGGCGAAGATGCTGGTCGGGCTGGAAGCTGCGCTGGTTGAGGGGGGGGCAAGCGGAGTGCTGGTCGAAGGGGACACGAACACCGTGCTCGCAGGCGCGCTCGCCGCCTCGAAGATGGGGCTGCAGGTGGGACATGTCGAAGCGGGGCTCCGCAGCCGCGACAGGCGGATGCCGGAGGAGCTGAACCGCGTCGTGACAGACCACGTCTCGGACATCCTTTTCGCCCCGACCACAGTCGCCAGGGACAACCTGCTCGCAGAGGGCGTGGAGCGTGCCCGCGTCAAGGTCACGGGGAACACCGTGGTGGACGCGGTGAAGCAGAACGTCGAGCTCGCCGAGCGGTCGCCGCGCGTGAAAGCCCTCGACGGGGTCGGCGGGGGGTTCATCCTCGCCACAATCCACCGCCAAGAAAACGTCGACGACAAAAAGGTCCTGTCCCGGATCATCGCAGGAGTCGAGATGGTTTCGAAGAAGACAGGGTTCGTCGTCATTTTCCCTGCGCACCCCCGCACTAGGAAGGCAATGCTGCGCTTCGGGGTCTCGCCCGACCCGTTGCTGGTCCGGGTGGCCGACCCGGTGGGGTATCTCGCATTCCTGAAGCTCGAGCGCGAGGCCGAGGCAGTCCTTACGGACTCCGGAGGGGTGCAGGAAGAGACTTGCGTCCTCGGGACGCCGTGCGTCACGCTGAGAGACAACACCGAGAGGCCCGAGACGGTGGAGGTCGGTGCGAACGTGGTCGCGGGGACCACCCCCGTCGGGATTGTCAAGTCTGCTGAACGGATGCTGGCAGGGAAACGGAAGTGGAGGAACCCGTTCGGGGACGGCAGGGCGGGAGAGAAGATAGTCAGGGAGTGGCGTCGCAGGGTTGAGTAGCGCGCAGGACGGCGGGACTGCGGGTCCTCTGACCGCCCATGCCAGGATCGGGCTGAAGTCGACCGGGCTTTTCATCTTCGCCGGACGGCTGGTGAGCGCGATCACCGGCCTCGTTTTCACCGTGATGGTCGCACGGTGGCTCGCCCCCGCCGGGTTCGGGACCTGGGAGGTGATAGTCACGCTGGTCACCTTCGCTTCGTATCCGGTCGGGATCGTGGCGTACTGGGCGACCCGGGACGTCGCCAGGGGGAGGATGGTCGGCCGCACCGCGCTCGTCTTCGGGGCTGCGCTCAGCGCCCTCGGACTTGGGATGTACTTCGGGTTCACGGCCCTGACTTATTCGAAGGTCAGCTCGGTCATCTTGCCGTTCCTTCTGGGAGCCATCCTGGTGCCTCTCAGCTACTGGAGCACGGTGACCAACTCCATCGTCCAGGGGCACAGGCCCGGGGTGTACGGGTACTCGCTCGTGATATCGGAGTTCGCAAAGCTCGGCGTCGCCTATGAAGCGCTCTATGTCTACAGGCTGGGGATCGAAGGAGTAATCGTCGCCCTGATGGCCGCTTACTTCGCGCAGGCCGCGATCAGCACGTACATGGTCAGGGTGACGTTTACGGAGAAGTTCGATCCGAGCCTCACCAGGCGGTG
>JAKAPN010000260.1 GCA_021822995.1 archaeon | reverse complement strand
GAAAGAGCGCCCCCTGGTCAGTGAGGTACCCCGCTCCTACGGTCTTCTTCTTTTCTTCGACACGTTTCAGCGCGCCATCCCTAGTCAGCTCGGGCCTCTGCTGGAGCAGTTCCTCCAGCAGCGCTTCGAAATCGTACATGCCTAGGCGTTCTTGGTCGCCGCGTTGGCGGCGGCGATGCCTTCTTCCATTATGTCTAGGCCCTCATCCATCACATCCTCGGTGATGTTGAGCGGAGGAACGAAACGAAGGGTATTGCGGCCTGCCAGGATGACCAGAGCCCCATGATGGAAGCAGTAGTCGATGATTCGGTGGGCCTCCTCTTCGCCCCTCGTCTTGCTCCTCTTGTCTTTCACTATCTCTACGCCGAGGAAGAGCCCCATCCCTCTAACGTCTCCAACGATCTCGTACTTCTCCTTCATCTCAAGGAACCTCTTCTTCGCCTTGGCGCCCATGCGTTTCGCGTTTTCCATGAGCTTCTCCGTCTTGATCACATCGAGCGTCGCGAGGGCTGCCTGGACGGCCACGGGGTTGGCGCCGAACGTAGACGCATGCTGACCCGGCTTCCAGCTCTCCATGATCTCTGCCTTCGCGATCGTGGCGCTCAAGGGGAGACCAGAGGCGATCCCCTTGGCGATAGTGACTACGTCAGGGATTATGCCATAGTGCTCTATCCCCAAGAACTTGCCTGTTCTTCCGACGCCGGTCTGAATCTCGTCGTCGACAAAGAGCACCCCTTCCTTCCGCAGGAATTCCATCTTCCTGAAGTAATCTGGGGGTGCAGGCACGTAACCGCCCTCGCCCTGAACAGACTCGAAGAAGTAAGCCGCGACCTCGTCTACGGGGACAAATTTTTCGAGGTACTGCTCTTTGAAGTAGTCTACACAGTAGTAGTCGCAGCTCGGGAACGTCTGCTTCCAGGGGCACCGGTAGCAGTAGGGGAACGGGAAGTGGACCACATCAGGGATCAGCGGAAGAGAGCCCCTCCTCTGCATCGGCTTGCTGGCCGTGAGACTGAGGGCGCCCATCGTCCTTCCATGGAAGGCGCCAGAGTGAGCCAGGAAAGTCGTCCTCCTGGTGTGATTTCTCGTGAGTTTCATTGCCGCTTCGATGGCCTCGGCTCCGCTGTTGCCATAGTACACCATCTTCCGCCCACCCGGAATCAGGGGGAAGAGCTTCTCCGACAACTTGATCAGGTTGTCGTAGTAGAAGTCGGTGTACGAGAAGTGGATGAACTTCTCTGCCTGGCTCTTTATCGCCTGGACCACCTTGGGGTGGGTCGAGCCGGTGCTGAGCACCGCTATCCCGGCAGCGAAGTCGATGAACTGGTTCCCATCGACATCCTTGACGAGGGCCCCGTGGGCGGACTCGACGACGAGAGGGTAGAAGCGGGCGAAGGAGGGAGCGATGTCCTTGGCGGAGCGCCTGACCACGGCGCTGGCCTTGGCGCCGGGCAACCTGCCCTCGACCTTCGCGAACTTCCTGGACTTCAAAGAAATCGGCCTTCGCTTGAGACGTGGGGCTAAAATCCTTTACCCGAACCCTGAACGAGCCGCCGAACCGACGCCGAAACTGATGTTAGACCGGTATGGAGAGTTCTATCTCCAGCACGGGGAGGTTCAACTGCCTCCCATCTCTCGAAGTAACGCTTTCACCATCGATGGTGATGTTGGAAATCTGGACGTTGCTCATGAAGCGCTTCCTGAGCACCTGGGCGACCTCTACCGACATGTTGATGGCCTCCCCCCTGGCCCTGAGGACGACCTTCCTCGCGCCGCCGTTGAACATGGTGATGCACGCAGTCACGTAGTTCAGGAGGGGTTTGCTTTGACCCACGATGACGGTCTTTGTTTCCTCGGACATTAGGCATCATGCCCCCTATTCGTCTTATAAATGGTCGCCCCGTTTTCGTCGTCCCTCTCATCGTTGCAGCAGCCAGCGCAGCAACGACAGTCAGACATTTTCACCCCGACGAAGCGCGAGGGCCCGGGGTAGTTATCGACCGACCCGCTTGTACCCGCCGCCGACCTTCTGGATCGCACGATGGTTGAGTAGGCGCCTTAGTATGCGCGAGACGACTTCTTGGTGGAAGCCTACGGTCTTCCTGATGGTCGAAAACGCCACGGGTTCCGAACCGCTACAGATTGTCGCGCAGACCAGGGCCTCTCGCTCCGTCAACTGAAGGCAGTCGGAGCCGCTGCAAGCCGACGTCATGCAGCAGGGCACAACCGCGCTGGCGCCCCCGGGGCTATTTATTGACCTGCCCAACCTCTCCGATAGAATATAAACAGAGGCCAGGGGAGCAGCGAAACAGGGGTCGTCGGCTAGTCTGGTCTAGGCTTCAAGCCTCGGGCGCTTGAGATCGCTGGTTCAAATCCGGCCGACCCCAGTCTATTCCTTAGCTCGTTGCGTGTACCCGACGGCACGACCCAAGGCCACCGACGGGCGGCCGTACCGTCAGCACAAGATGCCAGAAGCTTCGCAAACGCGAGGTGCTTCCGACCAACCACGCCATCTATCGGCATGGGTCTGCCGAAGGAACCTCAACACATCCTACAGCCAAGACGACTCCTGTTGGTTCGACCAAGGGAAACGGTTTGAAAGTTCAAATCGTGCTCGTAGTCGCGCAAAGCCGACCGTTGTTTCGGAAATACTCGGGCTTCCTTTCGAGGCTCAACCCCGACACCTCAGGCCACTTCCGCGAATACAGCCGTAAGTGGATCCTGCTCGCAGGGATGGTCGGCGTTGTCACAGGCCTGATTACCGTCATCCTGGATGTAGTGGTACGGGTCCTGCTGCTGGGAAACGACTAGATC
>JAKAPN010000259.1 GCA_021822995.1 archaeon | reverse complement strand
GTCCCGGAGGGGGTGAAGGTCAGCATGCCGCTGCAGGCCTACTTCAGGATCAACGAGAGGAACATGGGGCAGTTCGAGAGGACGCTCATCGTCGCCGAACCGTACAGCGAGGTCGGCTACATCGAAGGGTGCCTTCCAGCTGGGGAAGTCGTCAGCCTAGGTGCTTTGATGAAACCCATCAACGAGTTGACCGAGACCGAAGAAGTTGTGACGCACAAGGGGAGGAAGCTTCCGGTTGCCAAGATCTACGTCCATCAACACGCCGGACAGATGCTGACTATAGTTCCGCAGTCCAGGGTCAACGCGTTCAGACTCACTCCCGAGCACCCAGTACTTGCGGTGCGGAGAGATTCAGTCAGCATTAGAAAGAGCCGCAACGGATGGCTCCCTGAAGTTTCGACTTCCAGGCTGCTTAACGCTGAGCCGGAGTTCGTCGAAGCCGGCAAGCTGAAGGTGGGCGACTTCCTGATATTTGTGACTCCTACAATTGTAAAGGACGACATCGAACTCACTGACAGCATTCTGGCCATCCTAGGGACTTACCTGGCTGAAGGAGCTGTTTCATTTAATCGGTCTCTCAATCGCGAAGTCCTCGAGTTTAGCTTTGGGAGCACCGAGAAAGAGAGACAGTATGCACAGGAGCTTCTCGACCACGTCCATTCTTTGGGTGAAAGGGCGAGTATGTACAAGTCGAAGGGTAAGTATTGGGTCGTAACTTCCTACTCCGAGAGACTCGTAGGAATCTGTCGCTCCTTGTGTGGCAAGGGCGCCTCTAACAAGCAGCTCCATGAACGGCTGATGAACCTGCCACCCGAGCGCCAGATGCACCTCGTGAGCTACTACCTCAGAGGAGACGGCAACCGCTACATCAAGAAGGCAAACAACTCTGTGATGATACGTGCGTCTACAGCAAGCAAGGCACTGGCCTTCCAACTGCAGGAGATTTTGGGCCGTTCGGGGATGTTCGCCAACATCAATTTGAGGAAGGGAGGCGAAGATTCAATCGGAGGAAAGAAGATTGTCAGGAAGGACCAGTACATCGTCGAATACACCGAAAGCAAGAGGTGGAGCGAGGTCAGAAAGAGTGGCAATAGGTTCTATGTCCCAATCAAGAGGATTGATTCAGAGGGGTTTGAAGGGCGGGTCTACAACATCGGAGTCGAAGGCGACGAGACCTACCTAGTGAAGGGATTCGCCGTTCATAACTGCAGCGCGCCGGTCTATTCTTCCCAGTCACTGCACTCCGCCATCGTGGAGATAATCGCGAAGAAGGCCTCGCTGGTGAAGTACACGACGCTGCAGAACTGGTCCCGGGACGTGCTCAACCTCGTGACGAAGCGCGCCCACGCCTACGAAGAGGCGACTGTCTCATGGGTGGACTTCAACGGCGGCTCGAGGCTCACTAGGAAGTACCCCTCGATCTACCTCCTCGGCCCGAGGGCCAAGGCTGACATAATCTCGGTCGCCTACGCCGGCCCCGGACAGGTGCAGGACACGGGGGGGAAGGCGATCCACCTCGCGAAGGACACTACCTCAAAGATAATCTCCCGATCCGTCTCGAAGGGCGGCGGGCACACGGCGTACAGGGGCCTCCTGCACATCGCGAAGGGCGCGACGAACGTGAAGTCGACGGTCCGCTGCGACGCTCTGCTGGTCGACGAGCAGAGCACGACCGCGACCTACCCGTACATGGAGATTCAGGAGGACGACGCGACGGTTACCCACGAAGCGAGCGTCGGGAAGGTCGGCGAGGAGCAGCTCTTCTACCTGATGGCAAGGGGCATCTCAGAAGGGGATGCGTTGAGCATGGTGGTCAACGGGTTCATGGAGCCGTTCGCGAAGGAGCTCCCCATGACATACGCAGTCGAGTTCAACCGCCTGATGTCTCTTGAAATGACGAACGCCGTAGGTTAGGTCCCTCGCTGGCGCATTGACCGTGTCACAGACAGCGATCTCTTTCGGAGAGGACCTGGTGAAGGCCCTCTCGACGACGTTGGGGGAGCCGGACTGGCTCGCCTCTGCGAGGCTGGCTGCGCTGAAAGCCTTCGAAGCGCTCCCGCCAGAGACCAACCCTCTCTACAGGAAGTACGCCAGCACTTTCGGGTTCCCCATCGACCAGTTCAAGATGACGACAGCCAGATCAGAGGTCGACTTCCGGAGCTTCTTCAGCGGGTTCCTCACAGGGAATGAGAACGACATCGTGCTCCAGGGGAACGAGGCGCAGGTGCACGCAGACCTCCGCTCTGAGCTCGAGTCCAAGGGGGTCGCATTGATGCCCTTCCACGAAGCCATCAGGAAGGAGGAGGCGGCTGTGAGGGCTCTGGTCGAGCGCAGGAACGTCAGATCGGATGGCGACCGCTACGCGGCCTTCGTGAACGCTTTCTTCAACGGCGGGCTCTTCGTGAGGGTCCCCCGTGGGGTGACGCTGGACAAGCCGCTCCGCCGCATGCTCGTCCTCGACTCTCCGAAAACTCCCATCGTGGACCAGCTGTTCGTGGTGGCCGAAGAGGGGTCGAAGCTGATATTCCTCGAGGAACTCTACTCTAAGGGGGCTGACGCCCCTGCCCTTGTCGCTTCGAACCTCGAAGTCTTCGCCAGGCCGGGTTCCCACGTCGACCTGTCGACCATCCAGCTGCTCGGCGAGCAGGCGACCCACATCTCGAACAGAGCGGTCGACATCTCGAACGACGCCAGGGCGACGGTCAGCTCGCTTTCGCTGGGAGCAGGGACGTCCAGGTCGCGGATGAACTTCCTGCTCAACGGGCGCGGGTCCCTGGCCGAAGGATTCGAGATATTCTTCACGGACGGGAAACAGAGGTACGA
>JAKAPN010000258.1 GCA_021822995.1 archaeon | reverse complement strand
GCGCTGTAGCAGACCTGTTCTCGCCTGACTTCTCAGTGGAGCTGCCTCCGAGGGGGCCTTCCGTCTTGCTCTTCCAGACCCCCGAAGTCGTCGACCTCCTGAATCTCCACGGCGTCGACGCTGCCCGAGAGGTCTCAAGCGGCGGAAGGGTGGAGCTGAGGATGAGACAGACGCCGACTTATCACTCCCCCCTCCACCGCATAATCAGCGAGACGGGAGCCAAGCTCCTCGTGTACGACTCCATCTCTGCGCCCTTCAAATCAGCTTTCCCAAGCACCCAGGACCTCCCCGCGCGCAGCGCAGGGCTCGCTATGCTCCTGGCCCACGCTCAACGGCTGTGCGTCGATTTCGGCATTGCTGTATTGGTGACCAGCCACGTCTCGATCGACCCCATCAATCCCTGGGACAGGGTCCCCTACGGGGGCGTCATCCTCGGGCACGACGCGAAGTTCTCGCTCGAGCTTACGAAGTCGACAGCCTCCAGGAACAAGGACAGAGGCCCCGAGGCGGTAAACCCGGAAGAGAAGGAAACGAGCACCAAGGCGTTCTGGGCAGCCCGACACCCAGCCATGGAGGAGTATTCCCGCTTCGCGTATGCGCGTCAGGACGGGGAAGGGTTCCACTGATGGGGTTGGCGCTCAAGGTCCTGGCCGTCGCTTTCGCGTTGGTCTCACTCGCCCTAGGGGCGTGGCCGGTATCTTTCCTGGCCCTCGCCTTTCTGGTGCTCACGTCGAGGAGGTCAGTAGGGCACCGGGTTGCTTCGCAGGATGCAAACGTCCTCTCTTCGGCCGGACGGCCATGGCTGCGGTATACCTTGGGGGGCGCCTTCCTCGCCATGTCGGGCGCAGCTCTGGCTGCGGGCGGCACGTATTCGCCTCCTGTCTTGCTCCTCGCCGGGCTGTCGGTCCTTTTCCTCCCTGCCGTACTCCCGAGCGCCTACTTCTCCGCTGTCGTTCCGGTCAGCGACTCCGTGCTCTTGAGGAGCTCGCTGTTCCCATTCCGCTGGTACTCCCTTGCAGAGGTCAAGCTGGAGGCTCAGGATCAGTCCAGGGGGGTGGCGTCCATGGATGGACGGCTCCTTATCTTCGCAGGGAGGAACCCACGCGTCGTCCAGATACTGGGCGTCTACGCACTGGGGTGCCGGACAGCAGAAGACAGGGTGGTCGATGCCTTCCGGCGCGAGTCAAAAGTGCTGTCTAAGAGGGGCGCCCATCTCCTCCCGCTTGACAGCGCGGACGCTGCCAACAGGCTGTCAGTGAAGACGAAGCGCCTCGGGACGGGGAGCATGAGCAGCGACGCCCCCGGGCCGCTCGCTTTCGACGTCCTTTCGCTCCGCTCGAGGGAGGGGCTCGTGGTCGCCCATCGGGCGTACAGAGTCCTGGATGAGGCGAGAACTGCCTCCATACCCTCGCCGGACGCCTCTCCCAGGAGGAGGCCACTCCTCGCTGAAGTCGCGGAGATGATAGGGGAGCGGCACGGCTGGCCGAGCTCCGACGAGTTCTCCTCCTTCCTGGCCGCTCTGGACGCTTCAAGGGGGGCGCCACTCGCCGACAGGATAATGACGAAGGGCGTGGGCGTCGGGAACGTAACTGCAGAAGCGCCAGGTGGCGCGGAAGTGAGGCTCTCGCGCGCTCAGCTGCGGGCCGTGGCGCGGATCTACGGCTGACGGGAGTACCTATGTTCAAATCGCCCTCGCTTGGGCCGACCCCGTAGCACGACTTGAGCGGAACCGGATTAGACGACTCGGCCGAGACCTTGGTCCCAGAAGAAGGGGAGGAGGCTCCTCACCCGAAGGCCGTTGGACCGCCTGCCGACCTCCCGATCTACTCTGTGCTTGGCTCGATCGACTTTGACGACCACTTCGTCCTTCTCGGCGAGGTGGGCACGGGGAAGAGCACCGTGGTCCCCGTCCACGAGTTCGTTACCTCCAACCGAACTCGGTCCATCATCATCCGCGAGCCGTCCCGGGCATCTTGCAACGCCCTCTACTATTCCCTCGAGGCGGTGCACCCAGAGGTCAAGGACGACCTGGCGATCATAACCAAGGACACCAAGGTGAACGTAGACGGGAGGATCAAGATAGTCACCGACGGCGTATTGACGAGGATGCTCGCCGACAGGTCGGTGGTCGACACTTCGATCTACTTCGATGAAAGCCATCAGATGTCTTCCCAGCTGGAGCTCTGCATGTCCCTCGCGAAGAACGACGAACACGAGACGAAGAACCTGTTCAGGGTGATGAGCGCGACCATCGACCCTCGGGAGTTCCTGCACTTCCTGGGGATCTCGAAAGTCCACAACGTCAGCGGGCGGAGATACCCGGTGAAGATGGAGGTGGAACTCGTGCGCGATCTGGACGCAATGTTCGACACCCTCTCGAGATACCTCTACTCGCAGCCCAAAGACGAATCCTGGCTCGTGTTCCTCCCAACGAGGCGCCTGGTCGAGAAGTACGCTGCGAGCTACGGGGGTGTCTACATCCACGGAGGCCTGGAGGGGACTGAGGTCAACAAGATCCAGCGCAGAGCGGAAAAGGACAGGAATCTGAAGATATTCGCCACAAACGTCATCGCCTCATCCGTCAACATCTACGTGGACAACGCCCTGATCTTCAACGACGTGATAAACTCGAAGGACCGGCTGGGCCAGAAGACCTTGAGATACGGCAAGCTGGACAACAACTCGCTCCTTCAGATGATGGGGAGGATCGGCCGCTTCAAGCCTGGCAGGGCGGTGATACTCACCGACTCCCCAGTCCCGGCGAAGATCGACCCGACCCCGGTCAGGAAGTCGCTCGAGACGGAGACGCCATTCGACCTCGTCCTG
>JAKAPN010000257.1 GCA_021822995.1 archaeon | reverse complement strand
CGACGAGACCTGACAGGCTGTCGAGCCTCACTTCGTGATCATGAACTCTTTGCTGTTAGGCTCTTTTCCGTTCCAGCGCTTCGACCAGTTCGCAAGGTCACATAGGATCTTGTAGACTTCGTGGCCCTTCACCGTAAGAGAGTATTCTATCCTCGGCTTCTCCTCGGCGAAAACCTTCCGCTGCACAACCCCGAACTTCTCCAGCTGCGTAAGCCTCTCAGCCAAGGAAGTCGCGCTTATCCCCCTGATGTGCCTCTTCAGCTCGTTGAACCTAGTAGGCTCGATCTGGCCGAGCATGTGAATGGTGGGGAACGTCCAGGTCCTAGTGATCTCGTTCCACGTCTGATGCACGACGGAGCACATCTCGACGACCCGTGGGTCAAGCTGCTCTGACTTGGTAGCGCTGGCCATCTCTGGTCAGTCTGGAATTACTACTGGTTTTAAAATCTAGCTGGGCCCGGCGTGCTGCATGATAGGCAGGAGCAGCGCGGAGGGGCGCCGGACCGCCAGCTTCACCGAATCCGAGGCGACGTATCTCGCCGAGAACTTCCTCGGCAGGGTCGCCACGGTCTCTAGAGGAGGTCACCCACACGTCGTCCCTGTCTCTTACAAGTTCGACGGGAAGACAATAGCATTCGGGGGATGGGGGCTCGAATCCAGCCTGAAGTACAAGCATCTTATGGCGAACCCGCACGTCGCGTTCGTCGTCGACGACATCGCCTCCACAGACCCCTGGCGCGTGCGGGGGATCGAAGTAAGAGGCGAGGCCGAGCTCACGACCTCCGACGGCGTGAGCATGATTGTGATATTCCCGCTCAACATAAGGAGCTGGGGGCTTGGGTACTGAACATGGGATTCTCAGGGTTCGAAAGTCAGGTGACCGAAGCGGTGGACAAGCTCGGGGAGAGCATCGTCAGCGTGAGCAGCATGAGGCTCGAGCGCCGATTCTTCGGAATCGTCCCGCTCGAAGGCCAGGGTTCGGGGATAATCCTCAGCAGAGACGGGCTGATCGTAACTAACAACCACGTCATAGACGGCGCAAACCAGGTCCACGTCAACCTCAAAGACGGGCGGACGTTTACAGGGGAGGTAGTGGGGTCTGACGAAGCCACAGACGTAGCCGTAATCCGGGTGAACGCATCGGACCTCCCTGCGGCCGAGCTCGGGGACTCGGAGTCGTTGAAGGTAGGACAGTTCGTACTAGCCATCGGCAACGCCCTTGCCCTGCCTGGCGGGCCGACAGTATCGATGGGAGTTCTGAGCGCGAAGGGGAGGCCCCTGCCTGGTACTGATTTCATCTTCGAAGGGCTGCTGCAGACCGACGCGGCGGTGAATCCCGGGAACAGCGGAGGGCCGCTCGCGGACTTGGGCGGTCGCGTGATCGGGATCACGACCATGATGATACCGTACGCGCAGGGGATGGGGTTCGCGATACCGGTCAACACGGTGAAAAAGATCGCGGAAGAGATTCTCCAGAGCGGAAGGGTGAACCGCAGATGGATAGGCATCTCCGGGATCGACGTGAACCCGCAGCTGGCGCGGAGGTACGACCTCCAGTCGGAGTCAGGTTTTCTGGTCGCCGAGGTGGTCCCGCGGAGCCCTGCCGAGCACGCCGGGCTGCGCAACGGGGACGTCGTCACGGGGGCGGACGGTGTGGAAGTAAAACACACCAAGGACCTGCTCCTGGCTATCTCGAAAGCGAGCCCGGGCGGGAAGTTAAGACTGGACGTCAACAGAATGGGCCGGAAGGGTACCCTGGACGTCAGTCCGACCGAGACGCCCCCCATGCAGAGCTACGGCGGCAGATAGACCCGCTCAACTATTATTACCGGTAGGCCGGCGGGCACGATGTGAAGGGGAGCTTCCAGGCGGCTGTCCTCTGCGGGGGACGGGGAGAGAGGCTTAGGCCCCTGACCGACTACTTCCAGAAGGTCATGATCCCAATTGGACCCAAGAAACTGCCGCTGCTCGCATACACGATCGCGATGATAAGGCACCACGGGATCTCCAGGGTCGCGCTCCTGACCGGGTATCGGTCAGAAGACATCAAGCGCTATTTCGGAGACGGTGCTTCCCAGAAGGTAAAGATCTCCTACTCCGAAGACGAGCCTGGAATGACGGGGAGCCTCAACGCCGTCGCCAACGCCCTCAAGGACGGGGCCATCGGCAAATGTGACGGCCTTCTGATATACTATGGCGACATTCTGACAGACCTGAACATCACCGACCTCATGCAGGTCCACAAGAGCACAGGCGCCGACGTCACGCTCGTCCTTGACAAGGGCTACACGCTCCCTGTGGGCGTAGCGGAAGTTGCGGATGGGTTCGTAAAGTCATTCCGAGAGAAACCCAGGATGGATCTGAGCGTCACCGCTGGCCCCATGGTCGTCGGCCCAATGGCCATGGAGCTGATGGTCAAGGTCGCCGGACGAAGGAAGACCGACCTTATGACAGACTTCGTCCCCCTGCTTCTGAAGAAAGGGGGAAAGGTGGCGGCCTACTACACGACCCAGCCGTGGTTCGACGTAGGGACTGTCTCAAGCTTCGTCAAACTCGACGAGGAACTGTCCAGGCACCCTCTGGGCTATCTCGTCTGAGGGTTAGCCCGAGACGGTAAGCACCAGCTGGGACCTGCGGACCTTATCTTCGATGCAACTCCTCACCAGGTCGCACGCCTCCACAATCCGCCTGTCGCTTATCGAGTAATACACGGTTGTCCCCTCCTTTCGGGAGTCCAGGAGCCCAAACTGCCTCAGGATCGAGAGGTGCTGCGACATGTTTGTCTGCCTGATAGAAGTGGCCCTGGAGAGCTCGCTGACCGACTTCTCCCCGGTCTCC
>JAKAPN010000256.1 GCA_021822995.1 archaeon | reverse complement strand
GCTCCCGAAATCGGAGCGACCGTGCCCACGTCCAGCGTGGTGTTCAGAGACCCTTTCCCAGTCCACACGTCGGCGACGCGCGAGTTGGACTTCAGGATCTCGACCGGCTCGTCGATGCTCCCCTGGCTGCCGTCAGTCCGGGGGAACCTCCTCATCCCGAACGTAGAACCGAACGACACCAGGTCCGAAGCGGAACCCTCCCTCTCCACCGAGACAGCGAGAGAAAGAACCTCCTCGGGCCCCTTCACGCAGAACCCCCTGAACTCCATCCCGGGGGCGACGGGGCCCAACCCCGGATTCAACGGGTGGAGCTTCGTCATGGATATCTTGTCTGCGAGCCGCTTCTGGTATCCGTTCAGGAGCCCCCTCAAGAGAGACCACTCAGTGGTGACCCACATTACCGGATAGAAGACCCCCTGCCTCTCACCGAACTTGCACTTCACGCCGACGGCCGCCTCCTCGTAGAGGGTCCGGTCGGGCCTTTCCGCGACCATCTTGCGCGCCCCGTCTGCAACTGAGACGATTTCACAGGCGTATGCGACGCAGGTCCCGTCGTCGACCTCGAACTGAGCCGGGACAAGGCCGCGCAGTCGAGCTTTCTCCCCCTTGAAGTAGACCGCTATGTAGTCGGCCCCATAGTGCCACGGCCCCTTCTCGATGGCCGACGAGTCCCCAGGGACCAGCGGGTGGTCGAGCAACGTGCCCCGGGCGAGGCCAAAGGGTAAAAAGGGTTGGCGCCTCCGCGGGGCAGATGCGCCTCTGCACCTTCACGCTCAGAGGAGAAGATGCTAGCGCGAGGAGGGTCGGCGCGGTGGACGGATCCACGGTGTTCGAACTCGGATCCAGGAGGGACATGCTCACGCTCCTCGCCTCGGGGGAATCCATCGCACGACTGAAGACCAGCGGCAACGGCTACGACGCCTCCCGCGTGCGGTACTGGGCCCCGGTCCCACGGCCAGGGAAGATTCTCGCGACCATCGTGAACACGCAGGCGATGCTCGGAGGAGATGACGTGCGTCTAGACAGGCCCCGCATCGACATGAAGGCGCCGAGCACAGTGGTAGGCGACGGCGAAACGGTCGTCGCATCTCCATCAGGGGTGAGGCCCGAGGTCGAGCTCGCAGCGATCATCGGGACGAGGCTTTGCGCGGCGACGGAGAAAGAAGCACAGGCGGCCATCGCCGGTTACACCGTCCTGAACGACGTGACCGCACCTGCCGACTCCAGGGACGACGCGTACGAGGCGTACAGGAGGGACAGGTCTACCGGGGCGATCAAGAAATCGGTGATGAGGGGGCCCCTCTTCCGGTCCAAGAACCACGACACCTTCTGCCCCATGGGCCCGTGGATGGTGACCGCAGACGAGGCGGAAGTGTCAGACGCGAGGATGGGGACCTGGTTCGATGGCTTCAAAGTTCAGGCCGGGTCGACCTCAGAGTACCTGTTCGGTCCAGCGAAGATCGCTTCCTATCTTTCGGGGTTCCTCACCCTCGAGCCAGGGGACGTTGTCTCGTGCGGCAGCGTGGGGTGGACGAAAGAAGCGCTGGGAGAGCTGGATCCGACAGAATACACCCTGCCGAAGCGGGGAGGCTCGCTGAAGCTGGAAATCGAGGGGATCGGCACGATCGTCAACCCGGTGTCCTATCAGGGACGGCCTCCGACAGTTTAGCCGAACAGGATCACGAAAGCGCCCACAGCCGCGATCACAAAGCCGATCAGGCTGTCGTTGTATCTCGCAGGTGCGCGGGAAAACGCCTTCGCCAGGCCGATGGACCCGACCGTGACAAACGTCAGCATCGTCAGCATCGACGCAGCCGCGAACACGAGCGCTGTGTCCGCCACCATGGCGACGGCCCCCTGAGAGGCGATCAAGAATATCGGCAGGATGCTGAGGTCGGGAGAAAGCGCACCTCCCAGGACAGCGAAGTACCCCACCCCCTTCCCGGCCGCTTTCATCCGCGCCATTTCCTCGGCCGCTTCCCGGTCGTAATCTTCCGGCTCTTCGTGTGCCAGATGGTAGAAGCCGTATGCAAGACCGGCCACAACCATGACCGCGCCGGTTCCCAGGGTCAGGTAGGAAGAGAGGGCATGAGAGAAGACCACACCCAACAGGACGATGGCAAGCCCCAGCCCCACCGAGAGGATGACGTGGCCGCCGGCGGTCGCGACCCCGAACCAGAGCAGCCTCGCACGGGACCACGAAGCCCTTTTTCCCAGCATGCAGAGCGTCACCCAGTGGTCGGGAGCGGACATGTGGAGGATGCCGACCAGCCCCGCCGCAGCGAGGAGAGGCACCAGTTGGACCAGAGGCAACGGTGCTATCTGGCCCCAACAGCCCGTATATGGACAGGCGCCCTCCGCAAAGATTCAATTATCGAAACCGAGAGGTGCGACCCGTAAGAAGATGGGTGCAAGGAGCGGCAGGGACTTTCTCCGCAGGCTAGATTCCACCCCTCGTGAGATCTGGTACGGAGACCAGAAGGTCACCGGGGCGGTCTCGTCTCATCCGGCGTTCAAGGGGGTGGCGAAGTCGATAGCCGCGCTGTACGACATGCAGCTGAAGCCGGGGATGGAGTTCATGACATATAGGTCGCCGAAGAGCGGAGAGATGGTCGGAGCCAGCTTCATGCAGCCCAGGACTAGGGAAGACCTCGCGCAGAGGTCCCGCATGATGAGGGCATGGGCGGAGTATTCGGGGGGGATGATGGGGAGGACCGCGGACTACCTGAACAGCTCGATCATGGCCATGGCTGCGGCCAAAGATTTCTTCGGAAACGACGGGAGGGAATACGGCGCGAACATCGAAGCGTACTACGAATACGTAAGGGAGAACGACCTGGTGCTCAC
>JAKAPN010000255.1 GCA_021822995.1 archaeon | reverse complement strand
TGGCGAAGTCATAGAGCAACACGTCTGCGCCCGGCCGAGTCACCCTCGCGAGTTCCCTGGCGAACATCGCGGCGCCCACATACTTCGGGACGTAGCAGCTCACAACGGAATCGAACGAACCGTCGGTGAACGGCAGGAACTCTGCATCCGCGTTGGCAAGGAGCTCGACGCTGGACGCGTCCTTCGTCCGCGCAATGCTGAGCATCTCTTGGGACAGGTCTAGCCCAACGAACCTGGCCCCCAGGTTCTTCATCCGGTCTTCGAGGACCAGCGTCCCGCATCCGATGTCCAGGACCAGCCTCCCTGGAGGAGCGCCGATCCTCTCCGCCACCCAGTCCTTCCAAAGCCTGTCTTGGTAGAAGGTAGCCAAGTCGAGCGTCAGCTCGTACGAACCGGCCAGCCCGGCGAAGATCTTCCTCGACTTCTCTCTCAGCTCCACACGGATCGAACCCGCTCCGCAGTCATTCCCCTCCGCAATTAACCCCTCGACGCCCCCGCGACTACACGCCGGAAACGGTCAATAGGGCGCAGAGTCCTGTATGAAACCGTCGTTGTCTAGTGAGGGGTCTGGGACGCGTGAAAACGAATGGTGGGTCCCGGGGTTCGGTCCCCGGAAGTTCAGGCTCATGCTTGGACTGAGCTTCTATCCCTACTCTATGATGAACGCCTGCTACGTCCTAGTGGGCTCCCTCGTCTCCCCTGCGGTCAATTACGACAGGATGTTCGGGATGGCGGTGGTCTATCTTCTCGCGGTCGGAGTCTCAGCGCATTCGCTCGACGCCATGGCCCCGAACAAGCCATGGGGGGACTTCCTCACGCGGAGGCAGCTCGCAGCCCTCGCTGTGGGGGGCCTGGTCCCTGCTCTAGCCATCGGGCTCTACTACGCGATCTCAGCGGCACCTCTCCTCATTCCAATCGGGGTCGCGGAGGTCTTCTTTCTGCTCGCATACAACCTCGAACTGTTCAGGGGGGCGTTCCACACCGATTTCTGGTTCGCCTTCTCATGGGGGTTCCTCCCTGTCCTGGCCGGTTACGTGGTGCAAACTGACGCCCTCGCCCTCTCTTCGCTGGCGGCGGGCGCCTTCGGGTTCAGCACGGCCTTCATCGAGATCAGCGCGTCAAGGCCCTACAAGGCCCTAAGAAGGGAAGGTACGGCGTCTCAGGTGACGTCCAGGCTCGAGTCAATCCTGAAAGGAGTCGTTGCAACAGTCGTCTTCGCGGCTGCTCTCCTGCTCGCCATGTCTGTCACCCGCTGACTCGTTCAAGTCACGTCGACGAACAGGTAAGCCGTCTGCTGGACCCCGCCCTCGGTCAGGGTCACTGCCACTACGTACCTCCCCGCGGGTGTCGTCTGGGCTGCGCTGAGGCTCACCTCGAGGGTGTAGGGGGCGCTCCCCGCTGGTATGCTCGAGACGACCGGGGCGATGTGGAGAAGGTTCGGCACGGAGGTGTACCCCTCGGAGTCTGAAGCGTTGACGGCCAGCGCAGTGGGCCATGACCCTGACACGCGGAACGCGACGGAGGTCCCCGCGCCCCGGGGCAGGGAGAGCGTGCCGTTTCCCGCAGAAGCGATCCCGAAGCCAGGCATGTAGCTTGAGCTGATGAAGCCGACGTAGTTGCCCGTCTCTGACGTGAACCAGAGGCCTCCGGCTCCGAGCGAAATCGCCTCGTCGTTCTGGATTCCCGCAGGACTTGAAGCAGGGGGGTTCGATTCGCTCAACTCGGTGAGGGTACCTGCGTTGCTGTCAAGCATGGCTATCTTGTTCGCGTAGTGCTCGTTGAACCAGACCTGGCTCCCGTTAGCCGCTATGACCAGCGGGAGGCTGGTGGACCAGGGCACGGTCGACGTGGGGTATTTCGTCCACTGCCCAGTCGCGAAGTCGTAGCTCAGCACGCTCGACGGCCCGTGCTGCGCGACCCATATCCGCCCGTCGGAAAACGAGACACTGGTGGGGAGCTGCAGGGTGTAGTTTCCCCCAACCACCACCGGAGTAATCGACGACGAGACTTCAGAGGGGTCGAAGGCGTAGATGTGCCCAGTGCATACGCACCCCTTGGTGGTGGCGTTCTCCTGCTCATTGAGCGCGGCTATGAATGCGAGCGAGGAGTTCACGAATGTCAGCTGGATGGGTTCGTCCGCGCCTATCCCCTGCAGTCTGACCACAGACAGGGTCAGGTTGGGAAAGATCCTCCCCAGCGCGCCGGGGGTGTTGTCGGAGGTGAACCACAGGTTTCCGTCGGGCCCCACGGCGAGCCAGTATGGGAACTGCGCGGCGGATGTAGTGTTCACTCTTACAGTAGATCCGTCGGCTGGGTTCACCCCGAGGATCGCGTTGTTGAACTCGTCCGCGGCCCAGACCCTCCCGTCCCACAGGGCAAGCCCTGAAGAGCTCGCAGAGTACAGGCAGTCGGGGGCTTTGGGGACGGGGTAGCCCGGCCACGCGTACTCCACCAGTGTCCCGTTGATGGGATAAAGATGGGCCACCCCGGGGACCTCTTCCTCCGCGAACCAGACAGAACCATCAGGGGCAGTGGCAATCGCGTTGGGCCACCTTCCCTGGCTCGGGAGCTTGTATTCGGTGACCCCACCGAACGTGGTGCTGGTGACCTGGCTCCTCAAGACTGACCCGGGAGCGACCGGGTCGCATTGAGGCTGCGACGGGAGGTACGAGCCGTAGTAGAAGGCGAACCCGGACACCAAGACAATGGCCAGCACCGCCACAGCGAGAGCGGCGCTTCGCGTCAGCATGGCATCGGACCGTACTCAGGAGTACGCCTCGAAGCCTCTTCCCAGAGAACCCAGGGCAAGCTTCTGTTCCATGATTTCGTTGGCTCCTTCGTATATCATGGTCACC
>JAKAPN010000254.1 GCA_021822995.1 archaeon | reverse complement strand
AGCCCCCCCGCCTGGGAGAGGACTAGCCCCGAGACCGCCAGGACCACCCCTATCAGCGCGTCCGTGGTCATCGTCGCGTCCCCCGCCGCCGAGATGAAGACCAGCAGGGCCACCGAGAGGGCCGTCACGGCGTAGCTGAAGGGGGTCTGCTTTACCAGGCGGACCATGAGCGGATCACTCGCCTTCGCCCCTCCTGCGCCCCAGGAAGACCAGCTCGGGCATCGTGACGGCTATCACCACCACGACGACCACCGCCACGGCCAGGAGGCCGAAGACCCCGAGCCCCGCGAGGTTCAGCGGGTTGGAGAGCCATGCGTGCAGCGCGTCCCCCACGCAGACGAGCCCGGTGCATCCCTGGCTTCGGAGCTTCAGCGATGTGGTGTCGGGGTTGGTGAGGATGTACTCGCCTATCCGCAGTGTGTAGAGCTTGACGGTGATCTGCACGCTGGGGTAGCTGCAGCCGATGGAGCACTGCGCCTGCATGTCCTGGATCGTCACAGGGTAGTAGACGAGCCTCTGCATCCTGGTGTCCGGGGCGTAGACGCTCGACAGGGTCGAGTTGATGGAAGAGACGGCTCCTCCCTGCACCAGCGACGCCAGCGTCTGCCCCGACGTCGAGGGGGTGCTATAGAATGAGAAGGCGTGCCCCACCACGGAGGCGTCCAGGTTGCTGGAGCCCTGGTTCGACCACTGCACGTCCGTCACCACGGCGTAGAGCGGGGCCTCGAAGACGCTCCCCGTTATGGAGGAGTTGCAGGGGCACGTCGACGCCTGGTCCCAGACCACGGAGGCCAGGTTGAACCAGACCGTGTCCCCGCTGAAGGACCAGACGCCCTGCGAACCCGACGCCACGGAGAAGTCCAGGCTGTAGGTGTACTCCTTCACCGCGCCGGTCACGTACTGGTACTGGCCCGTGGCGCCGGGAACCGGTACGTAGTAGTTCACGGAGATGGGGGCGGTCAGAGGGTCCGAGTAGGCGACCGGGTTCTCCTGCGCGTCTATGACCAGCGAGTTCGAGAGGGGGAGGGTCCCGCATCCGAGGAGGCCGTAGGGGCTGACGGCCCTGACCTCGGCGCCCCCGACCGTCGGACTCCCCTCCCACGAATAGGAGCACGCCCCCCTGGGCGTCGTCAGAGCTTCCCCGATCTGGGAGGGGGACCCCCCGGACGGCTGGTAGCCCCAGATCCCGTTCTGCATCCCCTCGAAGCCCGGGATCAGGCTAAGGCTCGTCTGCCCCGCATAGAGCAGCAGGACCAGGACTATCCCGGCTCCCAGCAGGAGGCTGCCCTTGCGCGTCCGGTTCGATGGCCCCAAGCACTTCTCACTCGCTTCCCTTCTTCGGCCTGCCGTGTCTGGAGCCCGCGTAGAGGCCTACCGACCCGATCACGAAGAGCGCTATGCCCAGGTAAGAAGCGTGCGCGCGAGCGCTGGCGGTCACCGCGCTGCCCTGGTTGTAGGTCTGCGTCGGGTCGAGGCTCTGGCACGACTGGGACTGGCCGAGCACGGCGACGGTCCCGGAGCAGGACACCGTGAGGGCGCCTGTCTCCTCCATGAGCGTCGTGACCGTCCCGCTGACCGTCGCAGTGACCGCCGTCAAGCTGAAGTCGGCGACACCTATCGGGTCGCCGCAGCTCTGCTGCACGCCGCAGAGGGAGCCGAACACTTCGTAGCTCCCGGTGGCCGCCCCCGTGAAATCGACTGAGCTCGAGAAGTAGCCTCCCGTCCCCGTGACCACCGAAGTCTGGCCGACGAGAGAGCCTGCCGGCCCTATCACCCAGACGTGCACCGTCAGGCCGCTGACGCAGCCCACCCCTCCGTCCGTGGCCGTCGCGCAGGCTCCTCCCGAGAAGTACAGGACGTTGTCCAGGGGCTGTCCCCCTATCGTCAGGGCGACGCCGTTGATGCCCCCTCCGTTGAACCCTCCTCCCGTAGTCAGGGAGAGGGGCGCCAGGCCTGAGGCGAACGCCAGGCCGACGACCATGACCAGGGCAGAGACCGCAGGAAGGATTTTCATCGTCGTCACACCGACCCGCTGACCCCCGTGACCACCCCGTCTGAGATGGTGAAGGTGACGCTGGCCGAGACCGCCGAGGCGGAGTAGGGGACCCCGGAGTCCGGGCCTCCGTGTGTGAAAGTGACTTGGCCGCTGCTCGAGAGCGACGCGGTCAGCGTGTATGTCCCCGACGAGAGCGAAGAGAAATCAGAGAAGGGCACCGTCGCACTCGTCATCGGGCACTGCATGGGCGACGTGGACGCGGAGCCCGTCCCTGTCACCCCCTGGGAGGCCACGCTGACCCCTCCGGGAGAGTTGAACGAGACGGTCCCGGAGCAGCTGCCGCCTGTGATCGTGTCGCCGCTGAAGGTGACCGCCACGGAGGCGATGAAGCTGAAGGAGGTCGCGCCGCCCGTGCAGCCGTTGCAGGTCAGGGAGAGCGGGAGTATCGTATTGCTGATGAGCCTATGCGTCCCGTCGGAGTAGTTCACGTAGACGGCCATGCTGGCGGAAGCCGGGTCGGAAGAGGACGGCGCCGGCTGCAGAGAGTGCCAGGCGAAGAGAAAGACCACCGCCAGCACGAACGCCGCAGCGAGCTTGCGGTCCCTCCGGGTCGGAGTCTGCTGGGACAAGACCATCCGCCCTACCTAGAAACAGAAACAGGGGGAAGAGAGCGACGCCCTCACGGGGCAGTCACTCTCCTGCTTTAGGTGCTGCCTTTGGCGCGATCCTGATGAGACCGAGATAGACGACGAAGTCCGAGACGATGATGACGAAGGTCTGCTCGAGCTGGTTGACGATGCCGAGGTTGGTGTAGACCATGACTCCCACGAAGGAGCCGAAGACTATGGCCAGGCCGAATACCACG
>JAKAPN010000253.1 GCA_021822995.1 archaeon | reverse complement strand
AACGCGTAGCGTAACTCTACTCGGAAATCTTCAGCGGGTATGATGCAACAGCAGAACTCGAAGTAAATTTCGCGGGAGCAGCAAGTTTGTGGCCGTCAAAGACATCGAGTTCTACAGTATGTGTGAACGTCGCTTGTTGCCATTCTATGGAAAAGCTCAGGTTGTTCATGAGCCCGACGGTCGAGTCTTTAGGATATCCAAGATTGTACGGCTAATATGCAAGTTCGCGCGTCGGCTGCGGGCCCAAGAAAGGATGACGACACAAGTCGCGGACGAGCTTTTTGGGCACGGTGTAAGAGGAGTGCTCGTAATCCTTGAGGCCGAGCATCTCTGCATGAAGATGCGCGGAGTGAAGAACGGGACTGCGGTTGTTACTACTGCCGAGCGAGGCAGCCTAGAACGCCCTCAGGCCCGAGCGGCAGCCCTGAGTATCCTGAAGCACTATGACAATGGTGGAGGGTGAAGAATACGTCAGAATGTCACAACGAGATACAGATGATTCCGGCCGAGCAGAGTTAATGCAGTTACCACCGCTTTCGGTCATCGCTTTAAACCACCCGAAGTGCTCCTTGTACTCGATGGACGCATTGCGTAATACCCACACCCACGGATGCGGATGGTCGCAGGGGCAATTGCCATCTCAGGACGACGTGAAGAGCGGGTTGGGTAACTCGATGGTAGAACATCCATTAGGTTGGTCTTCGTAGTATTCCGTCCGTGTTGCAGGCCCTCTGCGCCAAGGGGAGGTACAGGTCTGGTGCCGTCCTAGTCAAAGTTCTACTAGTTTATTTGTAGATACCAAGGAATTATTAGTTGTTAAATATCCACCCATGAGCTGGACCTCACGGGATGCAGATGGGAACGCCGGAGCTAGCAAGCGATAGCGGTATTGAAGATGCTCTGCTAGCACTGAAAGAAGGCAAGTTCATCCTCCTGCACGATTCGGAGAGTCGCGAGAATGAGATAGACATGGTAGTAGCGGCAGAGCATGCCTCTCCCAAACACATCGCAATCATGCGCACCGATGCTGGAGGACTCTTGTGTCTCGCACTGGGCAACCAAGTCGGAAAAAAGTTGGGCCTTCCATACCTGCGCGATGTCTTTTCTGTCGCAAGTGAGAGATACCCAGTTCTTGAACAGCTGAACGAAAGAAATGCCCCATACGGCGGGAAATCTGCATTCTCCATCACAGTCAACCACAGACGGACGTTCACTGGCGTCACGGACCATGACAGAGCTTTGACGATCGCGGAACTGTCGAGCATATCAAGAGCCGCTTTAGACGACGGGACAAGAGGTCTTCGCCGAAGATTCGCAACCGAATTCAGGGCCCCCGGGCACGTGCATCTGCTCATAGAAGCAGAGAGGTCCATCGCTGAAAGGCGCGGTCACACGGAGCTATCGGTTCACCTGTGCAGGCTTGCGGGGCTGGCTCCTGCGGCCGCCATCTGCGAAATGCTCGACGGAAGAACGCACAAGGCGCTCTCAATCAGGGGTGCGGCAACCTACGCCAAGAAGAATTTAATCCCACTGGTGGACGGACAACGCGTCATAACACATTTCTTGGAATCGGACAATAATTCGCGGGGAGGAAGGTGACTGGTAAGAGCAGGTCGAGGCGGAAGATGGTGATTAGGCTGGGCATGGTCGTGGGCGAATTCAACTCGGAGATAACAGAGAGAATGCTGAGACAGGCTCTAAAGCGCTCCGCCGAGCTTCGAGCCTTGACAACGTATGTATGCAAGGTTCCCGGCTCCTACGACATGCCGCTCATCATCAAGGCACTGCTTGAGAAAAATGACGTCGACGCGGTTGTCACGCTCGGCGCGATAGTAAAAGGCGAGACGAAGCATGACGAAGTGATAGCAGAAAGCCTCGTGGGCCGAATAACGGAACTATCTCTCCAATTTGGGAAGCCTGTGACTCTTGGGGTTTCGGGCCCAGCCGTGTCCTGGGACCAGGCCCTGGCGAGAGCAGAAGAGTACGCAGGCCGGGGCGTTGATGCGGCCGTAAAGATGACCCTGCGACACAGGAAGGTGAGACGGAGACACGGTAGCCCGAGCTACCCAGTAGTGATAGAGTGAGTTGAGCGAAAGAATGATACAGGTAACTCTGATACAGATAGACAACTATGGACCGTGGACGAACACTCTTGGGGACGACAGGGAGCACAAGCTCCAGACACTGCAGGCCGACCTGTATTCGGCGGCGCAGAGAAACTTTGCAGAAAGAGATGGGCTGGTATTCTTCAACCGGTTTGATGAGATGCTAGCCGTCACAAACGGCATCGACGTAGAGGAACACAGGCGCATCAGGCACGCCATCGTGGAGCAATTTCCTGTGACTGTGAGCATGGGGATAGGAGTCGGCGGGACTCCCTTCGAAGCCCAGTCCATGGCTTCAAGGCTCTTGCAACGCGAGGGGGGCGCACAATCTGAGAATAGGAAGGGGGCGATAGCATTCGAACGAACGATACGTCTCTCTGAATCGTATGCACAGGTTATGCATATTGACGTAAACGAAATAACTGAGATGTTCACCAACAGAGTCTCGGCCTACGAAACTTCCCTAGGGGTGATGTCGCTTTACGTCGATTTGATGAAGGGGTTCCGAGACCACGACGCTCTGGTGTTTTTCATCGGGGGAGACAACTTCATGGGTCTTACCAATGGCATAACAACCAAAGAGATCGAATCTTTGTTGCTCCGTTATCAGTCAGTGAACGGCAACATGAGCCTCAAGTGCGGAATCGGAACAGCGAGAAGCGCGAGGAAGGCAGCGGAACTGGCAACCATGAACTTGGACCTGATACGTAGGACTGACAGGAGTAAGCTGGTTCTGGCCAGTGCACAACCGTGAGTTTGTCGATCGGA
>JAKAPN010000252.1 GCA_021822995.1 archaeon | reverse complement strand
TGTGGAGTTGAAACCCGGCACCCAGTAGTTGAAGAGCGGGTAGAGCAGGGTCGAACCTGTCTCTGAAATGGTCGCAGCTGGCAAGGAGGCCGGTAGTGATGGTTCGACGCCGCTGCTGGTGGTTGTCCCAGCGTATACGGTGGTCGTCGAATACACCGTCGATGTGACCGTAGTTGTGGCCATGCCTGCGGCGAAGTATCCGGCTCCCGCGGCCGCCACCATCAGGACAACGACCACGACGCTCAGTATCGCACTGCTAATCGCGCGTCTCTTTCCTATGGCTTTCGTCGATGATGACATTTTCAATCGAGACCAAGATTCAGCGGCGATTTATCGGTCGCCGAATTACTCTATATTGAAGACAATAGAGTATTGTTTCTCCTGACAGAATCAGCAGCGGTGAACACCCACACGCACAGGCCAAGCTGACTTCGAAGACCTGGCCAACCCCACGAGCCTTCCCGCACGCGTTTCAAATCACCGTTCCGCGTCGCGTCGACGCACCCAATGACATATTGTGATAAGGAATCGGTATATAGTGTGTATTGTGAGCTACCGGCAAGTTGGTAGCTGACGCCAAGAGGCAGGAGTTCAGGAAGATTCAGAAGACAGGAGGAGACAGCTACGTGGTATCTCTCCCCAAAGACTGGGTGAAGGACGTTGGACTCCAGGCAAAGGACCCGGTCGCGGTGCAGGTCCAGCCTGACTCCTCGCTCCTTATAGTTCCCAGGAAGGACATCAGGGCGGTTCAGCACCCGGGAGCCATACTGGAAGCACAGGGGCTGGACAAGGACTTCCTCCTCCGGCATTTCATTTCTTACTATCTCGCCGGTTATGATACCGTGAGAATCACGCTTGGGAGGGGAGATTCATCGCTCCGCGGCTTCATACGAGAGGGGATCAGACGGAAGCTGGTCGGGGTCGAAATCATAGAGGAGTCGCAGGGAGCCATTCTGGCGCAGTGCCTCTCGGGATATGTCGAGCTCCCGCTAAAGAAGGCGTTCGAGCGGATGGCGATAATCGCGGGCGGCATGCTCACGGACGCTGTCGCGATACTTCAGGGAGGGAACAGGGAGCTGGCTGAAGAAGTGATTGAGAGGGACGACGAGGTGGACAGGTTCTATCACTTCCTGCTAAGGCAGCTCAACGTAGCAGTAAGGGACAGATCTGTGATTCAGGAGATCGGTCTAACCTCAACCAGGGACTGTCTTGGGTATAGACTCGCTGTGAAGAGCGCGGAGCGAGTCGCTGACCACGCGGCAGGCATAGCCGCACAGGCTGAGAACCTGCTGACGCTTTCCGAACCCGCGGCGAAAAAGATCCAGGACATGGCGGCCCTTTCAAGGAAGGTGTTCGACAGTTCGATTTCATCCTTGCTAAGGTTAGATGAGAAACTCGCGGAGGAGGCGATTGCGAAGGCCAAGGAAGTAGGACGGATGGAAGAGAAACTGAGCGGCGAGGTGTTGGCACCCAGGATGAGCGGGGCCCAGGTTGCGTCTACCAAGCTGATGCTCGAGGGGATCAGGAGGGTGGCGGAGTACGGGTCTGACATCGCTGAGATCGCCATCGATCTTAATGTGGCGGAGCCGCTGACACTATAGACAGTACACCCCCGGGAATTCGCATCGGCGCGAGGCCCGAGCGGACATCTCCCTGAGACGCCAGGTCAGCCAGGCCGCTCGCCCGAACCTGGACATTGCAGATTTCACACATGTCTTTGATGTCACGTCCAACTATTCGTTCAAAGATGTTGCATTATCTGCAGCTGAGGCATAAACGGCACCATGGGGGTGAAAAAACAGAGAATGAATCAAGAGGATGCATACTCGCTTTCCCGCGCGATACTGCTGATCGGCGGAATAGTAGCCATCGCCCTCGGGGCCACCGCCCTGGGAGCCAACATCACCTCGTTCAGAACCTTTGGTAACGCCCTTGCCAATACCACGCCCTTACTCACCGTGATAGTCGGTGTGGTGGCGTTGGTCGCATCGAATCGGGTCAAAGACGAAGCCATCGACATAGTCCTAGCCGTGCTCGGCTTCCTCGCGGGCGGTCTGGGCGGAGTCCTAGTCGCCATCGGAGGCATCTGGGCGCTCATCGCCAAATACACAATCAAGGGCCAGGCGTAGTGAGCAGGAGCGCCATCAAGCATCGGGCAGCTCCACCCGCTTCTTTTTCGGGCCGAAGCCGATTGAAGGATTTCAGTGTTTCAACCGTGAGAAGGCTAGACCACGTTCATCCTGTGACCATGATGAGCAAGTCGCACGCAGCCGGCCAGCCTTTGGAAGCGGGGCCGATGTCCTCGGGACTTCGCTCAGATCTGATTCCTGAAGCTACAAGCAGAGGTGCGGAGCCAAGGCCGGTTCTGCCGCGTCTCAGATCCCTAGGCTCCCGTATCAGGCTGACTTCGGCAGGTTGCCTGTCGTAGCCGAAAATGTGAGCAGCGGCGGGCGCGAAGGGAGCGAACCCAGGCGAACCTTATAATTGCGGGTCCCATTTTCGCTTTGGCGTGTCGCTGCGAGCTAAGAAGGGGACAAGAAGCGATACGGACACTCCTTCGACGGCCAAGAGAGCGCCGAAGGGGTTCACGAAAGAAGAACGGGCCGCCATGAAGGAGCGAATACAAGAGGCAAGGGGAGCAGGTTCCGGTCGAAACCCCTCTGAAGGGGAAACGACTGTCCTATCGAAAATCGCCACCTTTTCAGAGCCTGACCGCTCGTTGAGTATGCGGATTCATGTCCTCGTCAAAGCCAACGCACCGGACCTAACGCCGAGACTCTGGTACGGCATGCCTGCATACTCCAAAGACGGGAAGGTAATCTGCTTCTTCCAGCCGGCCCAGAAGTTCAAGACCAGATATGCGACTTTAGGCTT
>JAKAPN010000251.1 GCA_021822995.1 archaeon | reverse complement strand
CAGGTACGTGGTGATAGAGCCGGAGCTCACCCCCACCGAGAAGAAGCAGTTCGCCCAGCTGAAGGAGCTCCTCATAGAGGAGATGGACGTCGACCTCCGCAGCATCGAGACCAGAGAGAAGGCCGAGGCGTTCCTTACTGGCAAGGTGGCGCAGCTCGCGCAGACGTACGGGCTCAACATCACAAAGCCCAGCATGCGGAAGCTGCAGTACTACTTCTCCCGCGACTTCATCCACCTCGGGAAGGTCGACCCGCTCATGCTCGACCCGCTGATAGAGGACATTTCATGCGACGGCGCGAAGATACCGATCTACGTCTGGCACAGGGACTACGAGTCCATCCCCACCAACGTAGTGTTCGAGGCCGACCAGGAGCTGGACACGTTCGTGTCGAAGCTGGCCTACGTGTCGGGGAAGCACATCTCTCTCGCCCTACCGATGGTTGACGCCTCGCTCAACGACGGGAGCAGGCTCCACCTCACGTACGGCAAGGAGATCACGCAGAGAGGTAGCACGTTCACAATCAGGAAGTTCAAGACTGACCCCTTCACGATGGTGGACCTCATCAAGTACAACACGCTCAACGCCGAGGTCGCGGCTTACCTGTGGTACCTCATCGAGAAGCGGCTGTCGATGCTCGTGGCCGGGGCCACGGCTTCGGGGAAGACGACCTCGATGAACTGCCTCTCCATGTTCATCACGCCGGGGCAGAAGGTGATTTCTGTTGAAGACACTCCGGAGCTGTCATTGCCCCAGGAGAACTGGATCCAGGAGGTTACCCGCGCCGAAGGGTCGGTGGGGGAGATCACCCTCTTCGACCTAGTCAGGAACTCGCTCAGGCAGAGGCCCGACGTGATCATCGTGGGCGAGATCAGGGGGAAGGAGGCGTTCTCGCTCTTCCAAGCGATATCGACCGGTCACGGTGGTTTTTCCACGATACACGCCGACTCGGTAGAGGGTGTCTTCAACAGGCTGACCACCGAGCCGATGAACATCCCCCGCAGCATGGTCG
The DNA here is from genome assembly GCA_021822995.1 of archaeon. GTDB lineage: Archaea > Thermoproteota > Nitrososphaeria > Nitrososphaerales > Gagatemarchaeaceae > UBA183. The sequence goes on along the minus strand of JAKAPN010000251.1, from coordinate 1,876 downwards.
GGACCAGCCTCGACTGCATCGTGCTGCAGCTGAAGCTGAGGATAGGGGACAGGTCGGTCAGGCGGGTGGTGAGCGTCAACGAGATACTCGGCTACGACAACAGGACCAACGAGATGGTGATGAACGAAGTCTACAGGTGGGACCCGGTGACCGACAGGCTCAGCATGACCGGGAGGAGCAGGCTGGTGGACAAGATCAACCAGAGGTACGGGCTGAAGCCGGACGAGATAAGGCGGGACATCGAGTCGAGGAAGGTCTTCCTCGAGTGGCTGGCGAGCAAGAACTACCGCTCCTACAAGGAGGTAAGCCAGTATGTCCAGGAGTTCTACGCCAACCCGTACGCCATGGCGAGCAGGGCCCGGACGGAGCTGGAGGCGGCGACCGCTTGAAGCAGAGCCGCTCGAAGCTGGGGTTCTGGGGCGCCTCGTACGTGCTTTACGCCCCATATGTGAAGCGGTTCGAGCGGTTCTTCAAAGACACGAAGAAGGACTTGGCCATGAGCGGGCTCAGGGTCACCTTCCACGCCTACGTGGCCGGGGCGCTCTTCATCTCGACCATCGCCGGGGTTTCGGGGGCGCTGGCAGGGTTCACCTGGGCGTTCTACGCCGGGATGAGGCTGGACTACGTCCTCCTGCTCCCGGTGAGCTCCGGGGTGCTCGCCTTCGCCGGGTGCTTCACCGCGTTCTACTTCTTCCCGAGCACGCGGGCCCATTCGAGGGGGCGGAAGCTCGACACCGAGCTCCCGTACGCGGCGGGGCACATGTCCGTGCTGTCGACGGCCGGAGTCACCCCTGAGAGGATCTTCGAGGTCCTCGCGAGGGAGGAGGAGGGCGGGGTGATAGCGCAGGAGTCGAGCCTGATCGTCAGGGACATGGCGACGATGGGGATGGACCTGTCGCAGGCCATCGACGCGGAGATAAAGCGGTCACCGTCGGACACCTTCAGCGAGTTCCTGGACGGCTTCAGGTCGGCGTCCCTGACCGGCAGCGACCTCAACGCGTACCTGCAGCGGGCGGCTGGGACCATGATGCTGAACAAGCGGCTACAGGCGAGGGCGGTGGGAGAGAACGTCGGCGTCGTGGCCGAGATCTACACCATAGTCCTGGTGGTCGCGCCTTTGCTGCTGCTCATAATGTTCTCAGTGATGGGGGCCATAGTCGGGACCATAGCCGGCCTCGACGTGCTGACCCTGATGTACCTGATCGCGTACCTCTTCGTCCCGGTAGGGGGACTGGTCAGCCTCATCATGGCCGACCAGACGGTGAGGAAGGAGGTCGAGTGACGTGGGGATAAGGGAGCTGCACCAGAAGAGGACGAAGGTGTACGTCGTCTCTGCTGCCGTCGCCGGAGCGGCGATGGCCGGGGTCGTGGCCCTGAACCTCTACGCGGGGGTTGCCCTGCCGTTCCCGCTCTTTTCGATGCTCATGCTGGTCGGGGTCAGCGTGATGGCGGTCCCCGGCGGTATCGACTGGGGGTTCAACAGGTGGAGGGGGAGGATAGACGACGCGCTCCCGTCCTTCCTTTCTGACGTCACGAGCAACGCGAAGACCGGGTTCAGCCTCACCCGCTCGCTGGAGATGACGGCAGATAACGACTACGGACCTCTCACGGCCGAGCTGAAGCGGATGAAGGCACAGCTTTCGTGGGGGCTCCCGTTCGAGGACGTTGTCCGGTCGGAGCTGAGGCGGCTGGACTCGAGGATAGCGAGGCGGACCTTCGGGGTGCTGCTGGAGGCTAACAGGTCTGGAGGGAAGGTGGAGGACATGCTGGAGGCGATACAGAGGCACACGATGGAGCTTCACCAGATAGAGAAGGAGGTCAGGAACAACCTGAGGCCGTTCACCATGACCACGTACATAGCGGTCTTCATCTTCCT
>JAKAPN010000250.1 GCA_021822995.1 archaeon | reverse complement strand
CGACCCAGACGCGACGCAGTGGCAGCGGGACTACTCGAGGTTCGCGGACTCGGCCCTGAAGGTCGTCTTCTCGAAGTCGCTCCCCGCGGCGACGTGGGAGAACACGGTGATAGCGAGGGGGGACCCATCCGAGGAGGTCGCGAGGCTGAAGGCGCTCCCGGGGAAGGACATGGCCCTGGGCGGCGGGCCAAGGCTGGCGCAGTCGTTCCTGGAGCGCGAGCTGGTCGACGAGATGCTGCTTGAAGTGTTCCCGAGCATAGTGGGGAGGGGGAAGCCCCTGTTCCGGGTCGAGCCGCACCCCGACAACCCTGAGGACGCGGTCCCCGCCGGGGCGCGCGGACGTCACGACTTTCGGCTGCTGGAGGCGAAGGGGCTGAAAGGCGGGTCGGTCTTCCTCCGCTACGCGCGGGCCGGCTAAGGCTGGAGCCTTTCCGGGTCCCTCGGGAAGAGGACGGCCTCCCTGACGTTCTCGATCCCAAGGAGGGACGCCGTGAACCTCTCGATGCCGAACGAGAAACCGCCGTGCGGCGGGACGCCGTAGCGGAACGGCTCCGTGAACCATTCGAGACCTTCGGAACTGTACCCCTTCTCCCTGATCTGCGAGACGATCTTGTCGTGCCTGTGCTCGCGCTGGCCACCGGAAGACAGCTCCAGCCCCTTGTAGACCAGGTCCACTGACCGCGCGTACTCGGGCTCGTCGTCCACGCGCATGACGTAGAACGGCTTGACCGCCGACGGGAAGCGGTTCAGGAAGAAGAAATCCGACCCTGTCTCTTTCTTCACCTCGGCGGCGAGGGCGCGGAGGGACGGGTCGTCGATGTCCTGGCCTCTCGGGAGGTTCCTCTCAAGCTTCTCCAGGGTCGCATAGACTTCAGGGAAGGAGAGCTCCGGGAACGGCGCCTTCGGGAGGTCCAGTTCTAGCTTCAGCAGCGCGAGCTGGTCGGCGCACCGCTTCATGGCCTTCTCGACCCCGTGGATTATCATCATCTCCTCTACCCGCATGGTGTCGCGCTCGTCGCCGATGAACGCGATCTCCGGCGCTATGGTCCTGTGCTCGCTGAGGTGCCTCGGGGTGTGCGACAGCTCTGCCCTCCAGTTCGTCCCTAGGTCGTAGATGCGGTCGAACCCCCCGGCTATGGTGAGCTGCCTGTGGAGCTGCGGGTCCTGCCTGAGGTAGGCGTCCTTGCCGTAGAAGTCGACCTTGAAGACCTCCGACCCGCCCTCGGAGACCCCGCCGATGATGCTCGGCGTGAACGCGCGGACGAACCCTGCCCCCTGCAGGTACTCCTCGAACCCCTGCACGAGGGCGTTCTCGACCGCGAACACGGCGGCGGTCTCGGGTCGCCTGAGCTCCAGGGACCTCCACTGCAGCCTGGTGTCGAGCGCGGCCGGGGTGACCCCCCGCGGGTCGAGCGGGAGGGGGGCGGCAGACTTTGCGATGACCTCCACCGACGACGGTACGACCTCGAACCCCATGCGGGCGGCCTTGCTCTCCTTCACTTCTCCGAGGCATGATATCACGTCCTCCTGGTGCAGCCCGGAGACCGCGGCGTAGACCTCGGGCTTCACCGCCTTCTTGGGGACCGCGAGCTGCACGACTCCGCGCGGGTTCCTAAGCAGCACGAACGTTATCCCGCCGAGGGCCCGGACGTCATGGACCCAACCTTCGAGGCGGACTTCCCGGCCTATCCTCTTTCTGAGTTCGTCCGGGGTGAGCGGCTCCTGCATCGACACGGGGGTAGGAAGTGCGGGGATAAGAGCTTGGATGCGGTCAGCCGAAGGTGCCGACCGGGGCTGCCTTCTCCAGCGCGAAGTATGTCGCGGCTGCGTCCGGGGTGAGGATCCGCATGTTGTAGAAGAGTGCCAGCCCCTTCGCCTGCTCGGTCACGGCGCCTGCCGGCGCGATCAGGCTCACGTAGCACCCTGTGTCGAACCTCTTTGCGAACGACTTCACGACCTCGACGTCCGCTACGGACCCGTAGAAGTCGAAGGCGTACTTTCGCTCGCCGTCGGTGAAAAGCAGGTCGAACTTGTGCACTACGCCCGAAGCCCCCTTCAGGGTGCCCGGGGTGACGGTTGACAATCCCGCCTTGATGGCGCTCACTTCAAGCGCGAGCTTCTCGAACTCCATGCTCGCACCCCTGCGGTTTCAAGGTTCGCTTATAAGCGATACGCACCGCGAATCCGTGTCCGACCGCCGAACGGGGAGCCCCGAGGCTCAGAGCGCGGCGAAGTTGTTGGTCCAGTCCTGGTAGGCGCGGACGGCCTGAGGCGAGACCGAAGGCTTCCTTGTCCGCATGATCTCCTTGAAGTCGGCGACTGTGATCGGGCGGGTCATGGACTCCTTGTCGAGGGCGTTGCCGCTCTTGAAGAGCTCCCTCACGACCCTTAGCTGAACCCCCTGACAGATGTCCTTGATGTCGCTGCCGGAGTACCCTTCGCTCAGCTTCGCGAGCGTCTCCAGGTTGACGTCTTCCGCCAGCGTGAGCGGGGCGGTGTACATCCTGAACTGGGCCATGCGCGCCTCGTTTTCCGGGAGCGGGACGAGGATCCTTTTGGGGAAGCGACGTATGAATGGCTGGTCGAGGCTCCAGGGCTTATTGGTCGCCCCTATCACGTACATGTGCAGGTTCTTCCCCTTGTCGTTTATCCCGTCGGTCTCCTTGAGGAACTGGTCCCTCACCCTCACCTCGCCGCCTACCTCCTGGCCCCTTGTGCCCAGGAGCGAGTCGATCTCGTCCACGAAGACTATGACCGGCTTGTTGTCCGCGAGCATCTTCCGGGCGTTGTTGAACAGCTTGGCGACGTTCTTCTCCCCCTCCCCCAGCCACTTGCTCATTATCGAAGCCGCGTCGACGGAGATGAAGTACCCGTCTATCTCAGCGGCC
>JAKAPN010000249.1 GCA_021822995.1 archaeon | reverse complement strand
ACATCCGGAGCACCGCGTACTCCTCGTAGGCGGCGGCCTTCGCGCGTGCGTTCGTCGGGATTGCTTGAACCCGTTCCATTCGCATCTGCCTCCTGCCTTCGTCCTGGCGCGCTGCCCGTGGTTCGGCGGGGCACGCTGCGCCTGCTCCTCGGTTTCGACCGGATGGTCACGGAAGATACGGCGGACGGCGGATGCTTCACTCGGTCCTCGTTCTGGAGACCCAGAGCGGACAATAATTTGCTCTGAGAATCTTCGAGCCGGCCCTCTGGTCATAGCTGGTTGCTGCTAGAATCCGAGCCGGTCAGGGAACGGGGGTGAAGCTACCGCTTCCGTCGTTCTCCCGAAGGTAGATGGGAGAGAAGTTCTTTCGCATCCGTCTGGGTGGACTGATGGCAAATTTCTGCCCAGAGGATGGCCGTTGGGCCCGGATCTTCCCGTCCGGGTGGAGAACGGTCAACCAAAGACCGACCCTCACCTTCACTTCGAGAATTCTGGTGAGGCGTCACCGTGTATTCCGTTCTCTCTTGGACAGTTGGGTCACAGGGACCGCTTCATGGTGCGCCGAAGCGCCGTGACATGGCATGCGTTCCGCAGGCAGAGAGAGACAGATAGAATACGGTGCTGAAGTGCGGGTCGGTATTTAACGCGGGCGGGCAAGGTTGCCATTCTCGGCCTGCGCTTTGGCAACCCTGGAAGTCCGGTTGGCAACCCTGGGGGCTGCTTTGGCAACCTTCCACGGCCTGTTTGGCAACCTTCGCCGTCAGGGTTGCCAAGGGGTTGCCATGTTAAGAGCGGCGGCGCCCATTTCGTTGGATGAATCCAGCCGAGGTTGAATTCCTCTATCTTCCTGTCTTCTACTGGGGGGCCTTCGTTCTCTGGCTCTACAGGCATAACCTGTCGAGTTTGTTCCATCCCTTCAGGGAGAAGATTGGGCCCCGGAAATTATGGTCGGAACTGCTAGACCTCGACCTGCTGAGCCCCCGACAGGCAGCCCTCAGACCAAACGACAGGGGGCAGTTACTCCCATACGCCGGGTACCTGCTCGTCGCTGCTGCGCTCAGCCTATCCTGGGCTGTCCCGGGGTTTCCCAGCGGCTGGTACTATCTCGCGGTCGCCCAAGCGATTTCAGCGCTGGCCCTCACCATGGCGACGGTCAGGCACCTGGGCCGACCACCTAGGAGGTCCTACGTTGACGTGCTGAGACACCCGCGTCTGGGGTCGAGAGTCAGGCACATTCCGCCCCCGCCAAAGGCGGCCGCAGAGACCGAGTCCGAGTCGAAGCCCAAGCCGAGGCTCAGGTTCTTCAACGTCTCGCTCAAGAACGGGACGGTCGTCTCCACCCCCTCGTACCCCGAGAAGCAGGCGTTCGTCGCCGCCCTCGTCCACTCGTTAGAGGCTGCGAACCCCGAATTCGCCTGGATACAGTTCCTCTTCGTGAAATCGGACCACGGCCCGGCTCTGGTGAGGCTGAAGAACTCCCTGCGGGGAGCCAAGGCCGAGATCGAACGGCCGTCTGTCGATCTCGTGAGCGGGGAGGAGCGGACCAAGAGAGAACTGAAGCGGGACTTCTACAACAAGGCCGATTCCAGAATGAATAAGGTGGATGAGATGGTCACGAAGCCCCTGGTCACACTTGCAATCCAAGGGATGTGGGTCTCCAGCAAGGAAGGCGCTTCGGTCGATGCCCTGCCCTTCGACCATTGCACCGACGAGCACGACAGCCTCGCCGTCTTCCAGTACCGGGACCCCAGGATGTTGCGCGAGCTCGTCGAGAGGAGGATGGTCACCGACATCGGGGAGTACCTGGACCGTTACACGAAGTCCAGGCTCGAGCCGCCGTCCTTCCTGGTGACCCCGGAGGGGCTGCGGTCCTATGTCCACATACCCCTGGGCGAGGCGGCCGAGTCTTTGCGCTCGATTTCGGGCGGAAGCTCGGCGAAGGGGTACACGCGCGTCAAGGTCCGCGAGGACGCGGAAGAGGACCCGGAACCGGATTCGGGTCAGCGGAGCGACATCTCCTCCAGGTTCGCGGCTCTGGCGAGCGTTCCAGAGATGGAGAAGGTCTTGGAGGACGGCTCGATCCAGCCCCTCGACCATCTCGCATCGACTGCCGTGAGGACGTTCGAGTTGCTCTATGGCGACGGCCATACCGAGTTCTTGTTCTCGTCGGAGACGGTTGAGGACATGAGGGAGTATGCCCAACTGCTCGATTCTGTCTATGGGGAGCTGAACCTCGAGGCGGCCGAGAAGGTACCAGGTTTTCTGAGGGAGCTGCCCAGAGCCCTCGGCCTGCGTCCCTGAAAGGGCAGAACCGAGTACTTGGGGTTCGTTGCGACTCGATTCTATTAGCTTCGTTGCACGAATCAATCTCCAAGCCTCTTCTCCAATCCTGAGGGCTTCGCCCTTCTGAGCGGTGCCATTCGCTTTCTTAGGAACTCGACATAGTTCTCCCCGAAGACGGGTTCCATCTTCTGAAAGAATGCCTCCATTTCCCTCCATTGTCTTTCCTTTTCATCCTCAGGCAGATTAGCGAAGGCCTCGCGGCTCAAGAGCATATTCTCAGTTGCCGCTGCTAGGAACAATTCCTCGTCCTGAGCGGAGAGTGGTTTCCCTTCGCGGAGTGCCTTGTTCGCTAACCGAGTTGTGTCGAGTATTTTGTTTAGACGCTTCTTTTCTGGCTCGCCTAATTCGCGGTAGAATTTTCCATTGGGTAGGGGCCTCTTGTTGTCGAGGATGTCTTCATAGTCCCGAATAACCGAGCCAAAGGGATCTTTTCTCATCACGTCTTCAATCTCTTCTTGACTTCCTGTTCCCACTCCTCTTGGGTGATGACTCCCTTCCGTTCGAGCAAGTCCACCAGAGAAGTGAGCGTGGTATCCAGAATGACGGCGGCAAA
>JAKAPN010000248.1 GCA_021822995.1 archaeon | reverse complement strand
GGTCGTAGGGCTGGCATGGTACTATGCAGCCCAGACACCATACGGCCTGCTGATGTACGCCTTCTATCACATCTGCGTGACATCGGTGAGCGCGACTCCCCAGCCGCCCAGCGCCGCCTGGTCCGCACTCTTTACCCCCGTGTGGCAGTGGGCGTCATATTTCACTATCCTAGGCTACCAGCCCGTCCTCACAACCCAGGGCCTGATGTACGGCCTGCAGGTTTCCACCAGAGCGGGCGCGGTCTTGATTTCTTCTCTGATCCTCGTCATGACAAGCACGCCTTCCGCGATTCTCCGCACCCTCGGGAAGCTCAAGCTCCCTGTGGTGTTGATTTTCGCGCTGGTGGTGGGCATGCGGACCGTGCCTAGGATTTTCGACACCCTCGACACCGCGGTCAAGGTCCAGTTCATGAGGGGATACGGCGCCAACGCAAACAAGTTCACCAGGGTGTTCTATCTGTTCGGAGGGGTGCTCACCAGCATCGTCCCCGCCATGACTTTCCTGTTCCGAGGGGCCAGGAACACCGCGATCTCCGCCGACACGAGGGCGTTCAGGGCTTTCAAGGGGCGCACTTTCCTGAAGCCGTTCACGTTTTCGAAGGCTGACTACGTCCTTTTCGCCGTGATCGCCGGGCTGGTGGCGATGGCAATCCTGACCAACCTGTACGGGTTCGGAAGGGCCATTCCATACTCCGCCGTGGGGTCGAGCTGCGGCGCCACGTCCACCGCCTAGTAGAAGTAAGCGGTCACGAGGAAAGAGGCGGCGAGCGCCAGCACCGCGACGTCCGCGATCCCGAATCGAGGCCTTGTAAGGTAGGTGCGACTCTTGTAAGCGCCGAAAGCCCTTGTCCCGGTTGAGATGGCCGTGTTCCTCGCGCCCCTGAGCAGGTAGATCAGCGCGGGGATCAATGCGAAGACGGCGGCTGCGACGACATAGAGCGGCCCCAAGGCCTTGCTTCTTCGCGACCCGAACCCCCGCATCAGCTGCACTTTGACGATCCCGTCGATCGCCTCCAGCAGCAGCGGGACTGTTCTCATCCCGACGACGACCGAGAAAGTGATGGGGTTCGGTATCCCCACCCTCCGGAGGGCCCGCATCACCGACGAGGGGGTGCTCGTCATCACCAGAATGAGCGCGAGGAGGAAGACCCCTGACACCGCCACCTCAGAAGCCACTATCCTGACCAGATCCCTGTAGACGAAGGCTGTGTCAAAAGGCACCCCGGCGGTTTCGGCGTTTATCGCGAAGAACACCCGGTCTGACACCGAGCCCCACACCGTCCCCCAGACGACCGCCGTGGTGAAGAGAGCCCCCAGCCTGAGCTTCTCCGCTCCGTGCACGAGGGTGGCGTAAGATAACAGTATGACCAATGTGGCCAGAAGGCCGAGATACAGCCCGGCGAAAGATGAGGAAACGGCGATCATGAAGAGGGCAGCCAGCTTCGTCGCCGGGTTCAGTCGGTAGTAGATAGAGCCGTACGTTTCGTACCTGGTGATCTTCCGCAACCCTGCGAGGCCGATGAGGCCGAAGACTACGTAGATAGGCACCGCAGCTCCGACGAAGAAAAGCACCCACTCCGACGCCGTTGTCAGAAGAGCGGCCAACGGGTCGCCGCCACCCCTCCTCGCACTTAAGCGAAAGGACCAGCGCTCAATACCTTGCCATGGAAGGCTCGATCTCCTCGGCCCATGCCTTGATGCCCCCCTTCAGGCTCCTGGCATCCGGGAACCCTTCCTGGCGGAGGAATTCGACGGCGCTTCTGCTGCGGACTCCCGTGTGGCAGTACGCGACCAGCGGCTTTGACCTGTCAAGCTGTTGGACCCCGCGGACCAGGCGGCCGAGCGGAACCAGGAGGGCGCCATCGATGCGGCAGACGGCGTGCTCATAGGGTTCGCGAACGTCGAGGAGCGTGATCCGAGCACCGCCGTCCAACAGCGCCTTGAGCTCTGATGGCGTGACGTCGAAACCGGCAGCTGCCTGCCGGGTGCCGCAGAACTCCTCGTAGTCTATCAGGGCAGACAGCGTCGCCTTCGGACCGCAGGCGGCACATGCTTCGTCCTTCTTGATCTTCACTTCGTCAAACGAACTGTCGACTGCGCTGAAGACGAGGACCCTGGCCACCAAGGGTGACCCTTTCTTCAGGATGAGGTCGATCGCCTGTATCGCCTGGAGCGTGCCGAGGACTGATGGGACGGCGCTCAACACCCCGGTCTCTGCGCAGGACCGGACCGACCCCGGAGGCGGCGGAACCGGATGAAGGCAGCGGTAGCAAGGACCTGAAGGAGGGTAGAAGACAGACAGCTGACCGTCGAACGCCTGGGCGCTCGCGTACACATCTGGTTTCGACAGCAGGACACAGGCGTCGCTGATCAGGTATCTGCTCGGAAGATTGTCGGTAGCGTCGATAACGATGTCGTACGCGCCGATGTAGTCCAGCGCGTTGGCAGAGTTGAGCCTGGCGTCGTAGACCGCGACGTGGACGTTGGGGTTGACCTGCCTGAGCCTTTCGCCCGCCACTTCGGCCTTCTTCTTCCCGACGTCTCCTTCTGTGAAGATGAACTGCCGTTGGAGGTTGGATGCCTCCACGACGTCTTCGTCCAAGAGGCCTATGCGTCCCACGCCTGCCGCAGCCAGCTGGACCGCGGCGGATACGCCGAGACCACCCACCCCCACCACGAGCGCGGAAGAGCCCTTGAGCGTCACCTGGCCCTCCTCCCCTATCTCTGGAAGCAAGAGGTGCCGGCTGTATCTCTGCGCCTCTGCCTCGCTGAGCATGGGACCACCCATGCTCTTCGTCCGCCCTTGGCCAGCTACATAGAACCTTCGCAAGAGGGCGCTAAAGTGATACCGCAGATTTTTACACCAGCAGCCCGGCGGGGTACCTATGTTAGACATCGG
>JAKAPN010000247.1 GCA_021822995.1 archaeon | reverse complement strand
GGAGGGTGCGGAAGACAGCCGAGATCCTGGCGGCCCTGGAATCGCTACCGCCAGCCTGATTGGCGGCGTCTCACTTATATCTCGGACTATGTTACTATGTGAAGCGTAATGCTGGAAGTCCACTGGGACAAGATCATCACGGAGATCTTCAAGTTCGACAGGAGAGTCCGCTCTGCGCAGATTCTTGACCAGACAGGCAGGCAGATTGCAGGAGGGATGAGGAAGGGGATTCCTTCGCTCGAGCCTCAGAGCGAAGACATCAGGCTCATCGCCGGCATCACGATACAGATCAGCAACGACAAGACGTGGGACCGTTACTTCGGGAAGAACCAGTTCACGTTCAATAAGAGAGAGAGGCTGAACATCATGACGTTCTACCTCGGGAACAAGCTCGTGTTGGTGTCAGCCGAGCCAGACTTCACGCTTCAGCAAGCACAAGACCTGAGAAATCAGATCATAACGAACCACGTCGACTTGGTGAGGTAAAAGGAGGAAGAGCTGGGTCTAGTTGAGACCTAGCTCAGGGAACTTCGCCTGCACGAGCCCTAACTCGCTCTGGAGGGTCCTGATGCGCTCCGCATACTTCTTCATGTCTTCAGGGTTCTTCTGGACTTTGGCCACCTTGTAACCACGCCAGGCCTTCTTCAGCGCACCCCAGGATTGACCCTTGGTGTACTGTGACATGAGACAAGTCCTTTCATTCAGACGATATAAGCCTTAGCGTTTCATGCGCGCGTGCCCTCTGACACCTCGAAAGGCACCCGGTTCCCGTTATGGTCGTAGACCCCAAGGTTGTCGACCGTGGCGTACGGGTACCCCATGATGACCATTATCCGCCCCGTGACGTGCAGGAGGTCCTCGTGGGACGGGTTGTGGTTCCCTGACGGATGCGAATGCGCCACTCCCAGGTATGACAGGTCGACGGGGAGCATCCACCAGTTGAAAGACGAGAAGGCAGCACCGTGTTCCGCCATCGGAGGGACCACGACCCCGGTCACTTCCGCGACCCCTTTCTTGACCTTGCCTCTTAGGAGCAGTATACCTTCTCTGGGGTATGCCATGGCGGAGTACGTGAATAGGCTGTCCACGACCTCCTTGCGGAAGAGCACCTTTTGGACCGGCAGCCGAGTTCACCTTCTCAGCAGGCCGACGAAGTTACCGACGACCCTGTTTCCTGCCGGGTTCTCAACTGTATACCGCTCTGGATGGAACTGAACGCCGTATAGCAGCCTGCGTTCATACTTGATGGCGGCGACATCGCTGCTAGCGCTCCTGGCGAGGTGGACGAAACCGCCTGGGACGGCCTCCACCACTTCGTATCTCGACTCTAACAGCATCAGCGACTGGGGGAGCCCTTCGAACAGGGGATCTTCAGTGAGGACGGTGGTCTTCACCATGCCCTCCACGTGCTGCTTGTCCCTCACCACGCGACCGCCGAAGGCGTGGGACATCAGCTGGTGGCCGAAGCAGACCCCGAGGATGGGGACCCGCGAGTCCAGTATGGACTTCGCCTCTGACTCGAACTTCGACTGGGTCTTCTCCTCTGTCATCATGTCGGGCGACCCAGAAAGGACTACCCCGTCGTGCGAGTCGAACTTTGACGCCGAGGCCTTGTCCCACTCGATGGAGGTCACTTTGGCGCCGTTTCCTTCAAGGCAGCTCTCAAGGTGAGTCGCTTTGTCTCGCGTCGGGTAGTTGTTGACAACCAGGACTTCGGGCAAACAGGCCTTCGAGTTGAGCTTCGCGTTAAGAACTTTGAGGGAAGGACCTCAGACCTCAGAACAGTTTAAAAGCCCACTGAATTCGTTGGAAAAAAGGAGCAAGGCAAGGAAAATGTTTGCACCTTCGGCAGGATACGACAGGGCGATTACAATTTTTTCGCCCGACGGCAGGTTGTATCAGGTTGAGTACGCCCTTGAGACGGTAAGAAGGGGAAACCTTGCGGTCGGCATCAGGACAAAGGAAGGCGTGGTGTTGGCCGTCGAGGAGAAACAGAAGAAGCTCCAGAGTACCGAGTCAGTCGTCAAGATGTTCCAGATTGACGACCATGTTGGCGCAGTCGGCGCGGGATACATCCCGGACGCGAGGATTCAGGTCGACAGTGCCAGAGTGCTGGCCCAGTCCAACAGGCTCATCTATGACGAGCCGGTCGACGTGGAGGCCATCGCGAAGCGCATCGCTGACATGAACCAGCAGTACACGCAGTATGCCGGTGTGAGGCCCTTCGGCGTGTCTCTCATCATAGCAGGGGTCGACGATTCGGGACCGGTCGTGTACCTCGCGGACCCGACAGGGACATACTCTGGTTTCCATGCCATCGCGATAGGGCAAGGGAACGACCAGGTCAACGACTACCTGGAGAAGAACTACTCTGACAGCCTCAGCCTGAACGAAGCCATTACTCTGGCCATCGAATGCATCTACCTGGTCAGCGAGGACAAGACAGGGACGGCTCACATCAAGGTCGCGGTCGTGGAGGCCGGGACAAAGAAGTGGAGGCGCCTCGCGGAGCAGGAAGTCAGCAAGGGTGCTTCCGCGGCCAAGACCAAGTCAGACAAGGCGCCAGCCAAGAGCTCCTAGCAGCGCGGCCTCGCATGAGCGGTGCCTTCGGTCGCGGCGGTGGCGATTTCAAACCTAGGACTCACGAGTCTTCTAAGTTCACGACCGTTAAGCTTACCATAGCCGGCGAGCACTTCGAGATACTCGTAAACCCCGACTCCGCCCTGGCGTTCAAACAGGGACGGAGCGTAGAACCATCGACTGTCATCGTTGTTGACGAAGTGTACTTCGACTCGCGAAAGGGACTCAGGGCAAGCAGCGAGAAGCTGATCCAGCACTTCGGCACAGACGACCACGCGAAGGCCTCCCTCGAAGTCCTCAGGAGGGGAGAGCTCAACCTTAC
>JAKAPN010000246.1 GCA_021822995.1 archaeon | reverse complement strand
GACCGATGCGTTTCTCGCCCACATACGACTAGAAATGGAGGCACAGAGAGTCTGCGTTTCATCCGACCTTGAACGCTTCTCCGACCTTCTGAGGTTGCACAGCGAACACGGCATGGACCCAGGGCGCGTACTTGCGGTCGATCGGCTCCTTCTTCGAGTCCTCAATCGAGTCATTCGAAATTTGCGTGGCATCGACCCACTGAAGTTCGTAGGCATTCTTCCTGTTCATGTGAAGGAGGCCGCTGTATTTCGCGACCATGATGTGCAGCAGCTCGTTCTCGCAGAACCTCGGGTCACGTGGGTCCCTGGCAGAGTAAGAGACGGTGAGCCTCCTTGTCCAGCCCCTGGTCCTGACCCCAAGGTCGTCCATGGCGCATCTCCTCGCCGCCCGGAAGATGCTCTCCGTCTCCAGGCTTCCCTTCGTCCGGTACGGGTGGGTGTCCCCTGAGAGGGTCCACACCATGTCGAAAATCTTGTGCCTCCGATTTGCTACCAAAATCTTCCCCTCTTCGTTCACGCACGCGATCGTTATCCCGACGTGCTTCTGCCCGAGAATGGGGCCGTCGGGGCCCTTCCTCACCCTGTGCGTCCACCATCTGTCGCCAAAACCGATGACCCTCCCCGATTCGTTGACCGTGGGGACCTCGAGCCTTGGCACATTCAGGGGCAGTCGGCCACAATTTAATACCGTTTAGTCCGAGTCCTACTCGTTGGGAAGGTTCGCCGAGACCGTGTTTGGGCGGAAGGTGTTGCCCAGAAACTGTCTGGTCTTCGGCGGCGTCTATGTCTCAAGAAGGGCTCAGGTTGTCCGGAAGCGTTTTGACTCGTGGACCAGACCGAGGGGGAACTAGATTAAGTACACCTACGCGAAACGCGGGAGCCGACTGTATCTGGTCTGTTTCAATGTCTATGGGGGCGCGACGACTCTCGAACTGCTGAACCTTCTGCGTGATGGAAACGTGGAATCAGTCTTCTTCCTAGGTTCCATGGGGTCGGAGACGCTAGAAATCGGACAGGTGGTCCTGCCGTACGAAGTAGATGATAGAGCCGGGATAGTTGCCATTGATTCCCCTCATCACCCCGTGGTCGAGGTCGATGCTGAGTCGATTGACAGTATCGAGCGTGTGCTCAAAGACAGCGGAATCTCGTTTGTCAAGGGCAAGACAGCTTCGGTTCCAGCGGTGCTCCATTCTATCAAGAGCATCAAAGACTACATTTCTAGAAGAAAGGACATCTTGGGAGTCGAGCTAGAACTCTCCACCTTCCACCATTTTGGGAGGAAGCTCGGGCTAAGAACCTACGGACTCCTGTACGTCTGGGACAACCCAAAGCATGACATTCTGAGCGGTCCTTTGGAAGTCTGGAGGACACGGATGAGGACATTAGACTTGATCACACAGACTGCCTTGGCTGTTCTGGGATAACATAGCAGATGTTGTACCCATGTGGGCTTGAATTAAGGACGGTTTGAAGGACGCGGGTTGGAAAAGGTGCAGGCCATAGTGGCGGTTATATGCAGATGTCGATGAAGTGATTCAGGGAGGTGGGAGGAATGGCGGAACAGAGAGAGAAAGACATTGGCAAGGTCAAAGTTGACGGAGAGGACGCGGTCCTTCACATCACGGACCAATCCGTCATGTTCGAGAAAGGCGGTAGGGTCAGCGGGTTCGAGAGGAGCGCGATCAGGATGGTGAAGCCGGACGGGGACGCCATGATCATAGCGTACTCAATCGGCAACAAGGTAGAGTCAATCAGGGTTGAACCCGTGAGCGCCGTCGCATCATTAGTGGCTTCAGCAGCTTCCCAAGCTCTTGTGCAAATTCAGTCTGCAGACATGGATGCCGTCTTCGAAAAGCTATATCGAAATATTAGGAAAGAGCTCGAGGAAAGGCTCGTGAAGGTGCAGGCCGAGCCAGAGCGGAAGAGCCTGAGGTTGACTCCGGAGCAGGAAGCAAAATACTCTCAAGTTTCAAGACAGATGGAGAGCCTCATCAAGTCCAGACATGGCTTCAATGCACCAAATGTGGAAAACAGCCCGATTTCATTCTGGGGGCTTGAGAAACAACCCTACGAATTGCAGTTGGCAGTAGTCAAGGAACGCCACGTCAGATTCCTCCGCATGATTGTGGGCCCAAAAGCTGAGACAAATGATATCACTTACTCAACGGATGAGGTCTGGCCCGATGATTGGCCACGCATTCTGGAACGATTTAGCCTCGACGGTAATCAGTATACAACGCAGAGTTTCATCAATTTCGTCAACTACTTGAGGAAGCACTGGACCATCAGCCCAGGTGAGAAGAAGCCCGTCCTGGCGCAACCTTAGGATTCTGGTTCACCTCTTACGAGATTCCCTTCACTTTCCTGATTTCATCACCAACAGCACTTTGAAAGTCCGCTATGTTGCTGTGATGCTGGATGTCTAGCCTCCGGACTACTTTGTGGTCTACTCCTGCTGTGAAGGCCCTTTCAAAGAATGGTTTCATTTCGCTTGGCACCTGGAGTTCGTTCACAAGCGAACCAGCACGGTAGGAAACAACGCTCTGGGTGGTCTGCTCGGGCATCTTGAGTTGTATCGCCCTGTTAATCGCCGAAGCTGACCTGCTCGCTCCGAGTCCTCCTAGGGTTCCCACTGTCCCCATGAGCAGCATGTTCTGGCCCATGGGAATCAGCGAGTGTGAGAATCCTCCCCCGAATCCGCTCAGAGCGGCTCCCGCCTTCTGCAAGAAGCTCGGCTGAGGGCTGGATATGCCCGCGACCGCCTGCCCTGCCATCGCCATCCCGCCCTTGATCCCTGCTCCGGCAGACCCGGTCGCCCCCGCTCCTATTGCAAAAGCAGTCCCCGTCGCAGCCATCCCCACCTGGCTCATGGTCTGGAAGAAGAACCCCGTCATAGGCGCAGATC
>JAKAPN010000004.1 GCA_021822995.1 archaeon | reverse complement strand
TGAACAAGCTCTCGGGGTATATGCGCCAGGGCAAGTTCCTGAAGACGGTCTTCCTCATAATCGTCTTCTACGCCCTGATCAACGTGTATTACTCCTTCCTCTCGGTGTTCCTCAACGCCGAGGGTATATCGATACCCTTCATTGGGGTGATACTCACCGTCGCGCTGGTCCCTGCAGTCGCATTGGAGGTCCCAATGGGGCACTTGATCGACAGCAAGGGAGTACGGAGGATTCTGCCGGTTGCGGCCCTGCTTACGGCTATCACGGCGGTCCTGATCCCTATCTCCGCCGACTTCTACTACGCCCTGGTCGTTGTCACGGCATTTACGGTCTGCTATACCATGATATTCATCGCCCTTTACTCGCGGATGTCCGACGCAATCCTAGACGACAAGGTGGCTATGACTGGAGCTATCGCCACCTTCAAGGACCTCGGATACACGCTTGGCCCCCTGGCGGCAGGTTTCCTGATCGAATACGTTGGGATGGCGAGTACTTTCTACATGGTTGGTGCCGCTTTCATCGCCATTTTGCCCGTCTCGCTTCTCCTTCACGACTAAGGTCGTCCGTATTCAAAGCCCACATATCACTCCGACAGAAGCCGAGGGCTGATGGCCCGACCGGGCACGCTCGGTCCTAATCTTGCTTTCCAGTGCGGCGCGGTCCAACTGTCCCGGCCGACTTCGACCGTACCGCGCGTATGTATCTCTCGACCATCTTCCTCTCCGCAGCACGCATGATCTCGCTGAAGGTGGCCGGCTTTATCCCCAGGGCCTTCGCTACATAGTGGGAGTCTTTCTTCCGCGGGAAGTCGAAGTATCCCAGCGATGCCGCCTTCGCTACTACTTCCGACTGCCTGCTCGTGAGTTCGATGCCCTTCGAAACTGTAGATTCGCCCTTGATGGTGACCGCGACGCCCTCGTCCTTCAGCTGGTCGAGCAACTTGCGCATGGCATGCGAGCTCTTCGCGAGGAGGCGCCATCCTTCATCGGTCCCCGCCGTATTGTATGCGCAAGTAAGGCAAAAGATGCCCGCCTTGCGCGTGGCTTTGCATATGCGTGGCTGGTCGAGCACTATGATGCAGGACGATTTCGCCTTCTTTCCGGCTGATGCGTAGACCCTCTTGACAGATGGGCGCTTCCTCAGCGCGGCCACGATTTTCCCCGCATTCCACTTGGGAGCGTCTATGTTCACCCTGAGCATCATCCTCTTGGACCCGCTTAGACTACAGTCCTCCACCGTGATTGCAGCATCGAACCCTGAAGCCACTTCACGCATTTCGCCGAAGAACGGGCTGGGGTCAAGCCCCAACGTGACTTCTTGAAGCAACCCTTCCATCCAACTCCGGCCGATTTATATTGTCAACGCATGCGCGCCTGACGTCACAGCGGCCGGAATGCGGAGAGGGCGGTCAGCAATTGGTCCCTTTGAAGGCTTATCGTCCCGTCACTTCCGATAGGCTGCTCGATGAAAGGAGAGGCGGCTGGGGTGGCGCTGACCACCGGTGCCGGTGTAATCTGGGGGACGAGCTTCGTTGCCATCACTGTGGGTCTGCATTATGCCGACCCATACCTGCTCCTATTCGAGAGGTTCCTCGTGGCGAGCGCAGCTGTCTTCGTATTCGGGGCGTTCCGCAAGACCGCCACGGTGTGGAGGGAACTCAGGAAGCCATTGGTCTGGGGGGTGGGGGTGGTGTACACCCTCGCGTTCCTTTCGCAATTCGTCGGCCAAGACATGGCGGGGGCTTCGCTCGCTTCGCTCCTCTCGAACCTCTTTGTCATCTTTACTCCTATCGTGGCATACTTCGTATTGAAAGAAAGGCCGGGCGTCGGGGCTGCAGCAGGGGTCGTCATGGGGGTATTCGGCGTGCTCCTGGTCTACTCCTCGAGCCTAAGCTCTGGGGGGAGCGCCCTGGGAGACCTTCTGCTTGTCGGCTCTGCCTTGGGCTACACCACTTTCATCGTTGTCAGCAAGAAGCTCGATATCTCCACGCTCTCGGGCTCGTTTGCTTTGGTGGTGGTCATAGCCGTCGAGTCCGCGCCAGCGGCTCTGGCCGGCGGCCCTTTTTCGGCAACGAGCTTCGTCCAGCCCTATGGGGTGGCGGCCCTACTCTGGCTCGGCATCCCGTGCACCGTAGTGGCTCTGGCAATGTACACCAGAGGGCTCTCCTACACCGGAGCCGGCCAGTCGGCAGTATTGTTGCTGGTCGAAATCATAGTGGGGGTGGGACTCTCTTTCTTCCTGCTGGGCGAGAGCCTGACCCCGCTCCAGTGGCTCGGAGCCATTGTGATCGGGCTCTCGATACTCCTCTCGTCGGGGGTGACGCTGGTGGCCAGGCGCCGCCCCGCTGGGATCTAGAGCCTCGACTGCCAAGCCTGCCCGTCCTTTTCGACCCTTACCATTGGAGTGGTCATCACTTCTCTGATTTTGGTCGAGACCTCCTTCGGGTCACGAATCAGCCTTAAGGTAAGCTGCTGCCCTCCCTGAGATCTTACCGCGACGCTCCCATAGTTCAGAACCCTCCCTATGACACCCTGGTCTACCTCCAACTCGGAGAACGCCGAGGGGGAGACGACAAGGTATTGTCTACCGACGATTCCACGGTCCACTTCCATGGAGCTCTGCCGGAGCACATAGGAGTTGGATGCCCTGGTGAATGCCAGCCTCAGGATTGAAGCGAGCCAGGCGACACCCATGAACCCGAAGGCCCAGACATATAGAGGAAATCCTTGGAGAGAATTCATCGCGACTCTCAGAAAGACCAGAGTTTCGAGCGCTATGATCCCGAGGACGACCACTCCGGCTGTCCTAGCTACAATAGCGGGTACGACCCAGGGTTTTCCACGCCATATCACACCATTGTCCGATTCCGACACGATAGGGCGTGCCGTCCCTGGTATTTCATACAACAGTTTAGGCTGTGCCGACGGCTTACCATCAACTGCCGGACCTGAAGATTAGTGCCTCCCTGGGTGTCTACTTGCAGGAATTTCATTGAAGTTTATACCGGCTCCAGATTGCGAGTTCATCCAATTGAAGTTCTGCCCCCACTGCGGCGCACGTGTTAACGTAATCAGGAAAGTCTCGGGCATCTGTCAGAGGTGCGGCGCCAGCCTAAGAACAGAAGTGGCGCCCCAACGACTCGTCGATAGCTTCCCATTTCCCACGCTGCGGCCGTCGCAGAAAGATACCTTAGACGAGGTGGATGCTGCCCTAGCACGGTCAAAGCGATTCATCATCTTGGAAGCCCCGGTGGGGTTCGGGAAGTCGGCGATAGCCGCCGCGCTTTGCCGCCACCTCGGCTCCGCATATCTTCTGACCTCAACCAAGCAGCTCCAAGCGCAGTACTCCGCCGACTTCGGATTCCCCGTGGTCACAGGCAAGTCTAATTTCACCTGCCTGGTCCCTACCAGCAGAGGGACCTTTCCGGCCTGCAGCAAGGGGAGGTGCGAGGCTGACTGGACCCTGACGGACTGCCCGCACTTCTTGACCTTCGACGAGTACGACGAGCACGCCAGGGGGGTCTGCAGGAAGGACGCGAAGTGCCGCCACCTCAAGGATGACAAGCTCTGCCCGTACTACGAGCAAAAGTGGGAAGCGCTCAAGGAGCGGGTGATGGTCGCGAATTACCCTTTCTTCCTCTCAGAATTGAGCTACACCGACGACATCAGGCGGAGGAAGCTGCTTGTCTGTGACGAGGCCCACGACATCGAGAAACAGATGGTGGGGTTTGCGTCGTTCTCGCTGAAGGCGTCAATTCTGGGAACATATTCAGTGGAGCGGAATGATCGCCCTATGATCCCCGACATGGGCACAGATGACGCTGGCGCCTGGACGGGCCCACTTGAGGATGCCAAGAAGAGACTGGAGAAATTCATAGACGCTAACACTAATGATCAGGGAGTGCAAGACCGGGTGGCATCATGTAAAGACACTCTCGAGGCTCTGAAGGGGTTCGCAGACGACCTCAAAGCCGCTCCTTTCAACTGGGTCGTCAACGGCATTAAGGCAACCGCCAACGTGGAAGATGGCGCGTCGGTGGAAGAGGTAGACTTCCAGCCCTTGGACATCAGCGGATACACAAGCCAGCTCTTCGCGTCGGCAGATATTGTGCTGCTCATGTCCGCCACAGTCTTCTCGAAACAGGTCTTCTGCAAGTCCCTGGGCATTCCAGAGGACGAGGCTGCCTTCGTCAAGGTTGGTGCTTCGTCATTTCCCGCGAGAAACAGACCAATCAAACCGCTGAACTCGGCCCAGCTGAACAGGAGCACGATGGACGCTTCCATGGCCGCCGTCGCCAAGGCGGTCGATGAGGTGATGACCACTCACGCTGGCGAAAGGGGGGTGATCCACACTACCTCTTACCGGCAGGCGAGATACATCATGGAACATGTCTCGGCATCCAACAGAGCGAGGCTTTCGAGTACTGAGAACGTCGCCTCCCGGTCGAACCTCCTGCAGGTCCATGGCGAAAGGGACGAATCAGTATTGATCTCCCCAAGCCTTTACCAGGGAGTCGACTTGAGGGATGACCTATCTAGGTTCCAGGTCTTGGTGAAGGTCCCGTTCCCAGACCTCTCAGAAAGGAGGACACGGGTGAAGCTCGAAAAGGACCCTGGGTGGTATGACTGGCAGACGGCCCTCCGTCTCGTGCAGACTTACGGACGAAGCGTAAGAAGCGAAACCGATCACGCTGTCACCTATGTGCTGGACTCCAATTTCACACCTTTCGTCGGGCGACACCGGGACCTCTTTCCGGAGTACTTCCTCGAAGCCCTGGACCCCAAAAGCTGATTCGCCTTCCAACACACGAACAACACATTCGCCACAGGTCAGGCGATTTGTAAAACCAAGCCTCCGGGGATTTCCCTGTCCGTTCCCAAGCGTCTACTTTGAGGGCTCCCTGGGTCTGGCGATGGGTCTGGGCAGCAACACTGATCCCAGAGCAGAGACCACAGCCAGTCCGGCCATGATCTCGAACGCAAAACCGAGGTTGCTGTACTCGTTCAAGGCGAGCGCGTACACCAGGATAGGTCCGACGGAGTTCCCTCCTGTCGCACCCAGCCCCCAAACTATGGAGTTGCCAAGCGCCGAAGCCTGCTTCGAGTAGTCCGAAGCCAGCGCCATCAGCAACGGGAAGCCTGTGTAGGCGAAGAACCCGAAGAGCGACAGGAGCGCGATGCTTGAAACCCCAGTCGTGTTAACATAGCCAACAATGGACAGGGAAGCTCCAATCGCGGAGACGGCGAGCACCCACCTGTGGTCTATCCTATCGGTGAGCATGCCGAAGAGGGGCTGGCCTACAATCGCCGAGGCGTAGAAGACCGTCAGGGACAGGCCCAAAATGGAGCTCACCCCTAGCCCCCGCTGCGTCGTCAAGAATATCGGGGCGTAAGCAGCAACCCCGAAGAGGGCCGCAGACCTCAGGAACGAGACGCCGAGGAGCATCACCATGGGCCTTGTCAGCGAGCTCCTGACCGAGGGCCCCGGCTCTCCACTTTTCTGCTTCTCCACTTCTATTCTCCCGAGCCCGGTCCAGATCAGGAGTGCCGCTCCGAGACCTACCAGGCCGAAGAAGCCGAGGGAGCCAGGGGTGGTAAGGAGAGCTGCCGCAACAAAGAACAATGTTGGATAAAGCGCCCTGCCGAGGCTTCCCATGGCGCCGTTAATCCCAAGGGCCCTCCCGCTCGCCCCGCCTGCGAACGAAGCCTGCAGGACGCTCCCCCCGAGCGGATGGTAGAACGAACTGCCCACCCCCATTACCAGGTCGCACACGAAAGCGAACGCAAAGAGCTCTGCCCCCGTCGAGTATGTAATCGCCAGGTAGAATCCCATCAGCCCCAAACCCAGGCAGCCGATGCCGACGGCCATCAATCTCCCGGGCGCCCCGGTACTGTCCGCCCGCCGACCGACGAAGACGCTGGCTACTGTCGAGCTAAAGTAGAACAGGAACAACAGGACAGACACTTCGAGCGGGGTGGCCCCCCTGAGAGCGGCCAGCAGGTCGACGACCAGCGGGAGGAAAAAGACAGATCCATCATTGACGAAGTGCCCTACGGAAGTAAAGGCGAGGGCCCTGGCCCTGGTGTGCGTCAACTCGACGGATGCCTCTCGACTTGTTTCACATTCGTCGGTCCCAAGCGGGCTTCTTACGGCTTAATCATGGGTCAGCTGGCGCCGCAAGCCACCAACGAACGTTCTTTGAGCGTGCGGCCAAGGGGGTGCGACCGATGCCTTTCACTGCAGGCACGACCGCAGGACCCGCCCACCAGGTGGCTTGGGAGCAGGTAACGGCTTTCAGGCTACATAAGCAACACCTGACCAAGAGGCTCCCACCAGGAGCCCTCACCTCCGCCGCCTTGGACATCGGAGGGGCCCAGGCACAGCTGCTCCCTGCGGCTCAGACGTCAATCAGAGCCAGGGTGGGCGGAGTGACGCTTTCTGATCTCGATACTGCTGTATGGAAAAAGCGAACGCTGGCGAAGGCATGGTGCATGCGAAGAACAATGTTCCTCGTCCCATCGACGGACCTTGCAATGTTTGTCAGAGGGAGCGCACTTCGGGCTGAGCGCGAAATACGATGGGTCATGGGGAGAGGGGTGAAATTGGAGAAAATTGAGAAGCTTGTGGCCGCGGTCTTGGACGCCTTGGACGAACCACTAACTCAGTCGGAGATGGCCGTCGAGGTGTCAAGGTCGGCGGGATACCGGGTGCGGTACAAGGCAGGCGGGGTGGGGTGGGGGAACAAGAAGAATGTCCCATGGGTTGATTTCGGCCCCCTCGCGCTTCCAGCGAACTATCTCCTACACCTCGCGGGAGCCAGGGGGGTCTACTGCTCCGGACCCAACAGGGGGAGCGAATCCACATTCGTCCGGGCAGACAGGTGGGTTCCACACTGGAAGGATATGGCTGAACCTCGGGCACAGAGCGAGCTTCTGAAGACGTATCTCCGCGCGCATGGCCCTTCAACCCTTTCCGACTTCGCCATCTGGACCGGGATGACCGCGCGCGACGCGAAAAAGATCTGGACCCTCGGGGAACCGGACATGGTCCGGGTGGATGTCGAAGGCTGGAGCGCTTCCTTGCTCCGGGACGACCTTCCAGCCCTGACCAATGCCTGGCTGGAGAGTCCCACGGTCCGCCTCCTCCCTTTCTTTGACTCGTTCATGCTGGGACACAAATCTCATCGCGCCATCGTTGGCCAGGCGGAGCACAAGCTTGTCTACCGTGAGGCAGGGTGGGTGTCGCCGGTGCTCCTTGTCGACGGGAAAGCGGCGGGGGTATGGTCACATAGGAAGAAGGGGGAGTTGCTGCAAGTAGACGTCAGCCCATTCGCCCGCATTTCTCCCCACATCAGGTCAATGGTACGCGAAGAAGCGGACGAACTTGGACAGTTCCTCGGCTGTTCTGACATCAAGACTCGGATGCTCTAGTGTCGTGGCATTCGATCAATACTCAACGCGTTGCCCGAGCCGCTGCGTCCGCAGAATCCGGACCTGCGGCTTCGAGAGGCAAGGCCGGGTTCCTGGAAAGTGAAAGCTTCGAGTTCTCTGCCGCTCCGAGCTTCTGACCCGTTAACTCGGTGGCACAGTTTCTTGGCCGGTTACCGTAGGCCTGAGGTTGTTCGAGGCGCTTATAGCAGTCATGTCCGCTGTAATGTCAAGGACTATAGTGGTGGTCTTCCCGGACGCGATGCTGAAACGCATGGGGACTAGAATCTGCCCGCTTGGCACCGTAAGGGTGACATTGGTCCCGCCGACGGTGGCTATTGCTTGGACAACTCCAAACCTGACCATCGTGTAGTTACCGATCGGCGCGCTGTTCTTTCCAAGCATCTTGGTCACATTCTGAAGCGAAAGAAGGTCGAAGGTCGTAGCGTTGACCGTGAACGTGGTGCTGGTGTTCCCCGAGCCTCCCTGCAGGACAATGTTGGTGATTGTAAGATAGATGTGAGAAACGGCACCTGTGGACGGCGAGTCTTTGACACCCACGACTAGGCTTCCACTGGGGGCCATCAAGAAGACCGCAGCCGCCGCTGCTATCACGACGACTACGACGATTGCGAAAGCAATAACCGTGGTCCTCAAACTGGACTCCACGTTTATTCCCGAGATATATATTGTATCATGTTTGGACGCGAGCCCGGAGTCATGAACCAAGACACACGGGCCGAAAGGGCCCTCCAGAAGCTTGACCTTCACGCCCCATTGGACTGGGAGAATACCATTTCCAGGAGCGACCTGACACACATCTTGAGCGCCGGCGACCAGATCGGCATACACGTAGTGATTGGGGACATACGCGGGTCAACCCATCTGATGAGGGAGGCTATCTCCTCGAGAGAGTACGCTACGATAACTACTGCCTTCGCCGAGAAGATGAAAGAACTTGCCCATGAAACCTCGGGCTGGTTCGACAAGTTCACTGGCGATGGGTTCGTTGTATACTGGATTTACGGGTCGGACCACTCCAGGTTCCTGGGCGATGTCGTCTCCTTCTGCAGAAGGGCGCATTCGGCCTTCGTCGGAGATATCTTTCCTCGGCACAGAAAGAACGCTAGGAACCTCCCCACGCATGTAGGGCTGGCACTTGGAGCTGACTCGGGCCGCTGCGCACTGGAGGAGATAGCAGGTGACTTCACCATCATAGGACACGCTGTCGTGGGCGCAACCAGGATGGCAGAGGCCGCTGAGAAGGGGGAGACCCTTTGTAACGTCAGGATGGGGCACATCCTGGCCGCCGATCCTGTGGTGAGAGGTACAGTCGATATCCACGAGGCAATAGCGAAGACCAAGGAGTATCCGGAACACGGCCAGGAAGCGTACCATCTCGGTTTCAGGTAGCCTCGATGCCGGTACGGGTGAAGCAATGCATATGTATCAACCCCAAATCGACCCATCACAACATCACCAGGTATAATGCTGCATGGGAGAAGAAGACACGATTGAAGCGAGGAAAGAGGCTATCAGGAAGAGTCTCCTGTTCAAGGGTCCCACTGTTGTTGCCGCACTGGTGTGCTGGGTGGCGTTCGCCTTTTCCGACGCCGCGGGAGTTGCCATGGTTTTAGCTCCGAGCTACCTTGCAGGCACATTCCTGGTGGGAGGCACAGTCGGGGCACTACCTTCACAGGCGGTCTTGGACCTAGTCGGAATAGTTATGGTCATACTGGGCGTGTTGTATGTCATCTCTGGCATCCTTCTCTGGTCCGAAGTCCACTGGATCAAAGGAGTCTACGTCGGGATAATCGTGTCCGTGGTAGGTATGGTCGGGAGCGGCCTCGCGACTGTCTTTGCGCCAGGGCTTGCAGCGACTGGGATGATAATCAACGTTCTCATAGTTACACTGTTGGCGACCGAAACCTGGGAAGCAACCAGGGGAATGAAATGAAGCTCATAGCTCCCACCTTCGTGGTTCTGGGCACCAACGTCATTGCCATAATGCTGGTCACGACGACCGTCGTTCTACCATACGCCGCTGCGGTGGCCAAGCAATCCGACCAGGGGTCCCTCTCTCAGGGTCTTCCGACGACCACAACGACGTACCGCACCCTTTACACCACTCCCGCCTCGACCTCCACACTGTCGACTTCGCTTACATCTTCAACGACGGAGACCACGAGCGCGCAGACCTCGACCTCGTATACATCTGCGGCGCCGACGACCACCTCTGCCTCCAGCACTAGCGCCATTCGAACTTCCACCACATCCACAGCTTCCACCACATCGACCACTCCATCGACGACTACTACGACCGAGACAGTCAGTCGCTCATCGACGACTACTTCCACCACGGTCTCTTCGACCATTTCGCGGTCATCCACGACATCCACGACATCCACGACATCCACGACAGACAGCACTTCAGATACCACGGTCACCACAACCACAGTCACGACGGCCAGCGGCTGCCAAGTCTCACTAACCCTCCCTAGTGGTCAGTATCCAGTGAATTCCAAAGTGACAGCCAGTGTGACCGCAGGATGCTCAGGCGCGACGAAGTGGAGTATCTCGGGTACGAAGTACAAGGGTACCTCGAACTGCAACAACAACAACGGATGTCCGCCCACCGCCCTTTTCTCCTACACAGCCGGGATCGATCTACCTGTCGGCACCTATACCGTCTCCGCGAACTTCGACAACGGTCACGGAGTAAATGTGGCCCGATCCTCGAGCTTCAGCGTCGTGAGCAGCCAGATCACATCCGGTGACATCTACCCGGCATCTCTCTCGGTCGTTGCCCTCGCCTTCTTCGTCCTGAAGAAACAAGGCAAGGATTCAGCGAGACGGACCGAGCACTGACCAGCGGCAAAGACGCTGCCCGTAACCATTCGGATGATGACGGGGGTGAAGACTCTGGACCCCAGCGAAGAGAACTCACAGCGTTCGCCATCCGAGCACAAGGGCTCACCTACTTGGGGCGCAACCCAGCCACAGTTGCCCGCCCTCCGTCGTCGGCTTCTCAGGCGTCGACTTTGCCTATCACATCGAATGCCCTTTCCGGAAAATTACTGACAACTCCGTCAGCGCCGAGATCGAGCGCCTCGCGTATGTCCGCCGAAGTGTCCACGGTCCAGACGAAAGTTGGAAAACCGAGTTTCTTGGCGTAGTCCACCTGTTGCCTGGTGACGAAGTTCCACCTACCGTGTAGCGCATCTACCCGACCTCTCACCATGTCGGCGGATGACGCCATGTTGCCTATGAAAATGAACCCGGTCTTCAACGACGGTTCCTCCCGCTTCAGGTTCAGGAGGCAGTCTAGATCGAAAGATATCAGTTCCACCTTGTCTTCGGCACCATGACTTCTGAGCTCGTCGACAACCATCTTCTCTACTCCGGGATACATCGACGAACCGTGCTTCACCTCGACGGCCAACGGCATGCGGCCCGAGAACCGCCCGAGCACCTCAGCGAACGTGGGGACGGGCTCCGACCTTCCGTGTGACGACTTGGCAGCAGCGTTCAGTCGCTTGATTTCTTCGAGGGTCATCTCGGATATCCTCCCCGATCCATCGGTGGTCCTGTCCACAGTTTCGTCATGCATCACCACCAACGTCCCATCTTTCGAAGGATGGATGTCCAGCTCAATCATGTCCGCCTTGACCTCGGCGGCGAGCTCAAACGAAGCGAATGTGTTCTCTGGCAGCCGACCAGACGCGCCCCTGTGCGCCACCACCATCGGCCTGCCTGAAACTGTCAACTCAACCATGACCGCACACTTTCCTACTCATTCGGGTTGGGCTTTTCTTTGCCCAACCTGATCAGATTCCGCAGACTGTCCTTGATGTAGAAACCCCACCCATCCGTGCACGCCCCATAGCATTCGACCTGGGGAACGAGCCCCAAATGAGTAAATTGGACTTTGGTCTTATCGCCCCTCTTTGAAATATCGAAGACCATCCTCGTTCCCTTCCACTCCTCCCTGTCCTTGGAGAAGCTGAGATAGCCCTCGAGCACCTTCCAGGTTACCCGCTTTCCAGGGACGAACTCCACAACTCTCTGTTTACTGTAGTGAATGTCTTTGTAACGATACGTGAACTCGGCGCCCAGAAAATCAGTTGCTCCCTCGACTTCCCCTGACCACCACCCGCGCACATTGTTGATGGCGCCAAATGCCTCTTCTGCTGACTGGTCCACCACGAATGATGTTGAATAGCTTCTGGCCCGTGGATTCGTATTTCAGACCGGGGCTGCCGCGCTCTTAAGCATGCACAGATGGACAATTTCTGCTGCTCGTGGCGCAGCTCAACTTACCTCCCAACCATATAATGGTCGATTCCAGCGTCATAAAACGCCTCGGGGACATCAATGGAATAGAACACGCGTCAAGCGGCGAGTTCCCAAGACGGTCGAGCGCTAAGATGGTTTAAGAGAGGAAGTAGCCTATCACGTCGGTGCCATTGATTACACATTCGGTTAGTTCTCACGACGGAAGGGTACTCAAGGTTGTCGAGGATGGAGACAGGAACGGGAAACCTGTCTTCGCACTCCACGGAACTCCGGGGTCGTTCATCCTGTATGGCCCCCACATTGCTGACGCAACGAGGCGAGGAATCCGACTAATCAGCTACGACCGTGCAGGATACGGTGAATCATCTCCTCATCCGGGGCGCAGGGTGGCCGACGAGGCCAAAGACATCGAGGCAATAGCCGACTCTCTAGGGATGGAACGCTTCGCCGTCTGGGGAATCTCTGGAGGCGGACCACACGCCCTTGCGTGTGCGGTCCTCTTGCCGAGAAGAGTGGCAGCGGCTGCGAGCCTCGCCTCTCCCGCCCCATATCCGTCGCCTGGGCTCGACTGGCTTGCCGGCCAGGGCGAGGACAACGTGGCAGAATTCACAGCGTCGATGGCGGGTCCCGAGAAGCTGTCAGCGTACCTCGAGCCGCTCCGGGAGGGGCTGCTCGCCGCTAGCCCCGGCGAAGTCGCTACCATGATGGAGAGCCTAATCCCACCAGTGGACAAGGAGGTGATGGCCGGTGAGCTCGGCCTGTTCTTGGTGTCTAACATGAGGGCCGGCCTCAGCAGGGGCATCGCGGGGTGGAGGGACGACGACATGGCTTTTGTCGCCGATTGGGGATTCCGGCCATCGGCCGCTTCTGTCCCTATCCTGCTTTGGCAGGGTAGACACGACAAAATGGTTCCCTTTGCGCACGGGCAGTGGCTCTCAGAGCGCATCAGCGGGGCAGAGGCGAGGCTGACCGCGGAGGACGGACATCTGACCCTCTTGGAACGACGCGTTCCTGAAACCCACGCCTGGCTCCTAAAGTATCTCTAGCGAGGACTCCGCAGCTTCAAGACACGAGATATCCGCGTTTTAGGAGAGCAACTGGCGCTCGTCTACAGCACGGCCGCCGCATCGCGCAATTCGTTGCGTGCGCAGGCGACCCCTCGGGAAATGCGCCAGGCTAAATACCGAGGCGAATCCAATCGAACCTTGTTGGCGGCTTCCGAAAAGAAACGACTCCCCGAAATACGCGGGAACACTCTGAGAGTCTACGTCTATCTGCTCCGCTCCGGATCCTCCGAGCTAAGGGACGTACAGCGGGCGCTCGGGTTCTCCACCCCCTCTCTGGCGTCTTACCACCTTGGGAGGCTGATGGAATCGGGATACGCCACCCAAGACGAACATGGCAGATACCTCGTGGTCCAGGGAGCTACCAACGCGATACTCGACGGCTACACTAAGCTAGGAGGGGTGGTGGTCCCCCAACTCCTGTTCTTCGCGATCCTGTTCTCTATAGTTATCGGGTTCTTCGCCTACATGTCTCTCGCATACGCCGCATACGTCCCATTGTTGGTTGCGGCATCAGCAACCATGATCCTGGCTTTCTGGTACGAAACCGCGAGGGTTTGGCGGCGCCTAGCTTCCTGGAAATGACACTCCAGCCTCGCACATGAGACGGTTTCAATAGTTTTGAACAGCCGTTGTAAAGCGGGTTTGCCCCTTTCAATAGCCTAGGATTATGCTCCCTGATCTGCCACCTCCGCACTATGTCCGTTAAGAAAACGACACTACAGTACGCAGCAGTCGCTATCATCGTCTCACTTGGCATCATCGCAGCATCATTCCTTTACATCGGCATGCCGTTGTCCACAGGGACCTCAAGCAATAACATATCCAACTCCCAGAGCCAGCTGGCGCCCTTGGCGATCAGGCTGACTGATCCGCCTCAGGTGCCCGCGCTGACTACTTACCTAAACCTGACTTATTCGTCGCTTGACCTACTTGTCGGCGAGCCGACCGGGACTCATGGGCAGTTCAACACCACCTCGGTGAAAGTTACTCCCACAGGGGGTTCGGCATC
>JAKAPN010000245.1 GCA_021822995.1 archaeon | reverse complement strand
GGAACGCCACGATGATGCCGCCTATGGCCGCGAACGCCAGGCCACCAAGGTACAGGGTACGCGCCGCCGCGGACCTTCCAACGTACTTGATCTGGTTGAGGCTGAGTTTCTTCACCCGCATAATATTCGCGAACACCGACCCGATGATGATCTGCATCAAGGTAGTCCCCACGCCGAAGGACGTGCCGACCAACGCCGCGTAGAAGATGTTCGGCATCTGCGGGGCGAGGATGAAGACGATGATGCTCGCGTATGCACCGACCCCCCAGCCGGCTATGAAGCCGTGCACCGTTGCCATCTTC
Source organism: archaeon (assembly GCA_021822995.1). GTDB lineage: Archaea > Thermoproteota > Nitrososphaeria > Nitrososphaerales > Gagatemarchaeaceae > UBA183. Next base: position 2,606 of record JAKAPN010000245.1, on the reverse strand, counting down.
AGGGGGACTGCCTTGGCGCTGTCTTCTGACTCGTGCATCGGGACCCTTTCAGCCTTGGATGAGTGGTGCTCGCGCCCACCGAGCACCCTGTCCAGAGGGACGTGGATGTCGGTGCCCTTCAGCAGGTAATACCCCGCGAGCAGCATCCCAATCCCTACGAGGACATAGACGTAGCCGTCCAGGTTGTATGTCTCATAGACCGTGGCAAGTCCAGCGAAACCTAGCGCAGCGAGGATCGTCCGCTGGACCGTGAACCCGCTGGAGAACATGAACCCCGCCTTCATCCCTCCCCTGGAGCTGTAGCTCCCCACTGAATAGCTGAAGGTGATCGGCCAAGTGTGTTCGTCCGGGGTGAGCCCGTGCAGCATCCCAAGTATCGCCGCGATGCCCAGGACCACTGGGATCGCAAGCCCCGATCCCGGATGCAGTATTGAATTCAGGTCAAACATGCGACCCACCGAAAGGTATCGGCCTTCCGTGCGGGCAGGTGTCCGGATGCTGCATGTTGGCGCAGAGCTTCTCGAGGTCTTCCTCTGCGATGGGGACCCCGACCGAAGACGACACCCTGCAGGCAAGCTCGAGGGGCATCCCGCTCCTCACCAGGAGCGTCTCCAGGAGACGATGAGCCCTCGTGGCTTCGTTGGAGCAGGCGAGACCCTCCTTCGTAAGCCTGTAGCCGCTCGGGCCCTTTTCCACCAGCGCCACCCCCTTGAGCTTCTCGAGAAACTCTACCGCCGTGGGGGGCGACACGTGCATCCTCGCGGCGACGTCCTTCACCCTGGCTGGCCATCCTCCCGCAGACAGAGTTGAGACCGACGCGATGCAGTCGTAGTCGCGGCGGCTAAGCCCAATTTTCATTTTATCAGACCTAATTTCGTTAGGTCGAGCCTAATTAAACCTTGCCTGCGGCTGCCAGCCGCCTTCTGAACCTACTGCAGTGCGCTTTCGTCCCTGCTGCTCGGCTTGGGGAGCCTGCCGATGACTGCCACGGCCGTGAACAGAAGCACCCCTGAGAGGATGAACGTGACGTAGTATCCATCGTATACAGAGATGAAGCCCGAAACGAAGGAGCCGGACATTGACGCGATGCCCACGACGGCGGAGTACACTCCGAGGGCAGCTCCTGCGGACTTGCTGTGGACCGTGGTGAACATCATCGTGTTGGCAGACGTGTAGTAGATGGCGAAAGCCAGTCCACCGGCTATAGGGTATAGTACGAGAGCCGGGGCGACGAATATGGGGCCCGTAAGGAGCAGTGCAGCCACCCCTATGCCCAGGTACGACCAGCCCCTGAGGAGCAGGCCCTGCACCGATGTCGTCACAAGGTTACGGTCGCCGACGAACCTTCCCGCCACCTGGAAAGAAAGGGTCTGGACCGCCATCCCTGCCAGGATGACAGCGAAAACCTCCTGGTCGGAGACGGAATAGAGGTGCATGGCGGGGACGAAGGAGGTGTTGAAAAGCCCGCTGGAGACGTAGAAGAGTATGGTCGAGATGTAGAAGAGCGGGACGCCCCTCGTGAGGCTCGAACGCATCCCTCTGAACGCCCTCCTGAAATCCGATAGCGACGGGATGGTGATGAAGAAGACAGGGTTGGCGAGCAGGCGGGTGAAGAAGCTCGGCCTACGTGCGGCCAAGGTCTCCCGCTCCAGCACGAATTCGGGCTCCTTGATCAGGACGACTGAAAGGGCTGACGAAGTGACCGAAAGCGCCCCCATCGGGACGAAGAGGAGCACCAGCTGGGCGGGGAGGAGGTCTGCCCAGACGACGCTCACCAGCAACCCCACCACGTTGCCTAGGCTCGACACGAGCGAGAGCTTGGCGAAGGCTCCTGCCCACCTGCTCTTCTGCTCCGTCTCCATTATCAGGAGGTTGAGCGGCGTAGCCGACGCTAGCGACACGAAGGAGATGACCGAATAGCGGGCGATCGTCCCGCCTGTTGAGCGGTCGAAGTAGAAGGAGACCAGCGCTATCGCCACCATAGCGTAGCTGAGCGCGATGAGTCCCTTCCTTTTGTGCAGCCGGTCGATGGTCAACCCCCAGAAGAGGGCAGCGGGGATGCTGATCCCGTTGTAGATGGCGGACGCCAGTCCACCATAGATGGTCCCGAGCGCCTGGCCGTTCAGCTGTATCAGGTAGAGCTGCACCATGGTTCCGAGCGGCCCAGTCGCCACTGAGATCGGGAAGGTGGAGTAGAGCCACTTGTCTCTGCTCGGCTTGGCCATCAGTCCACTTCCCCCGTCGCAACTGTTCATCTGTCTTCCAATTTGGGCTTTGGGCAAACCTGAATTAACTCGCTTCAGCCGCCGCTTCCGTTGACGCTCCTGGGAGTGAAACTGGCCGTCTCGATCCCTGATACAGTCCTCGAAGAGAAGGACTCGCTGCGGGAGAAGACGGCGAAGCTCGGACTGATCGCCCGGGCATGCGCCATCTACGGGGTGGACGTGATTGAAGTGTTCCATGACCCGAGAGGCAAGGGCGAAGCCGCCCTGGTCCGCAGGGTGCTCGAGTATTTGGAGACCCCTCAGTACCTAAGGCGGAGAATCTATCCGATTGAGGAGGCGCTGAGGTATGCCGGGGCACTCCCGCCGCTCAGGAAGATCGGA
>JAKAPN010000244.1 GCA_021822995.1 archaeon | reverse complement strand
CTAACGCTTGCGTCCAAGGCCGCCGATCCGCGCAAGGGGCTGGAGTCGTTCATCACGACCTATCTTTCGACATTTCCAGAGCACACGTTCGACATCGGGCTCTACATGCGAGATTCTGCCACCATGGACAAGCACAGCGCGCAGAGGGTGTCGGACGACCTGGAGCGGGTGTCTGGGATAGCCGAGGGCCTCGTCGCAAAGGGAATCGCGAAGGGGTTCTTCAGAAGAGCCGACCCGAAGCTCGCTGTGGACTGCCTGATGGGCATGCTGAACAGGGTGATATTCCAGCACATCCACTTTGCGAAGAGCTCCGACCTGGACTCGTACAGCAGATTCGTGACCGACTTCTTCATCCGGGCGATGAAGTAGCTAGAGGTCCACGAAGACCCTTTCTGCAGTGATCTCGATCGAAACCCTCGGCTGCTTCCAGAAAGTCTCCCTCGCAGACTTCCTCCCCCTGGCTTCCCCCGTGTATCTTATGGCGAGCGCCTCGATGTCTTTCTTCGCGTCCCGCTCGTTGGCTATCCGCGCCTTCCCAAAAAGGACCACATAGGGGTACCCTTCGTCAACCAGGAAGCACACCCTGCTGTCTCTCTTGATGTTCTGATACTTCACCCTGTCCGTGGTGGTGTTGATGATGACTTTACCCCGGTGGAGCATGTACCAGATAGGGGTCACTTGAGGGGAACCGTCTTTCATCACCGTCGCTAGCTTCCCGAAGTGCTTCTCTCGAAGGAATCTCGCTACGTTCGGTGCAAGCTTGACCAAGATTCTGATGAGCGCCCCTGCGATGTTTCTAGTTCGCGACGTCCAGCGGCTTGAACTTCGAGACTGTCTCTGACAACTCTCTCTCCAGCCTCTTCTGCCATTCGCCGAACCCCTTGGGGGACTCGGGATAGCCGAGATTGATCTCCACAAGAGCTGCGCTCTTTTTCACCGTGTACCTGAGGCCTCTCGCCAACGGGAGCTGGCTGAGGATCCTGAACCACATGGTCGGGTTCATGAACCGGGCCTGGTTGAACTCCGGGTGCTTCCGCTCGGTGATTGCCAAGACGTCCTCCTCGGACAGGAAGTGCTTCATCCCATAATTGATCTGGTCGTTTGTGACTGTCTGCAGATACCTCCTGAGCACTTCGAAGCTTGCCATGGGGTATCCGTGGGTGCCCATGTACTCGACGTTGTACTTCCACAGCCCCGCCTCGCTGGTGTCCCCGGCCTCGAGGGCTTCCGCTACCACCTTGCCGAGTATGGTCCCGCCGTAGATCGAGGGACTGATCCCGCCTGCGTCTATCGGCCGAGGCATCCACGCCGAGTCGCCTACGACCGCGAACCCGTTTGCCACCATGCAGTCGTTGTGCCGTCTTACCGGGACCTGCCAGTTCCCTTTGGTGTTCCCCGAGTTCGCGTCGTCTGCAGGCTGCGTGTAGTTCTTTATCACTGGGTTGTCGGCCAGATACTTGTCGATGAGGCTCTGGAGGTTGTCGTTGAGACCGAACCTCCTGTTCCTCCTGGCCAGGCCGGAGTGAGAAACCCCCAGCCCGATGTTGACCTTCTTCTTCCCTTTGGGGAAGACCCATGCGTAGCCTGCTGGCGCTATGAACTGGTCAAGGTGGATGATGCAGTAGTCTGGGGAGAAGAAAGTCGGGTCTTCCTTGGAAGGCTCGAAGTCGAGGATGTACCTCCCCGTCCCCACGACGTCGTCCGGGTCTATTTCCTTCTCGATCATGGAAGGTATTGGGAGGAACCGCCTAAGGGTCGAAGAGGAGCCGGTAGCATCTATGACCATCTTCGCCGTGAAGGAGAAGGAAGTGCCGTCGGACTTGCGCCCCGTCACCCCCGTGATCTTATCGCCTTCCGAAAGGAGCCTCTCTGCAGTTGCACCGAATAGGAACTCCGCACCGGACTTCCTGGCGTCGTCGACCTGCCTCCGTGGAGCGAGCTTCCTGTTGAAGAGATAGCCCTCCCCCTCGAACAGGACCTTCGACTTCCTGTCCGGAGAATACACGTAGACGCCTTTCACCGGGTGCTCGAGCTCGGGGGCTCCGTACCTTATCCCGATGTGGTCAGCGAGGTAGTCCAGCGACCGCTTGCTCGTCGCGTCGCCGCAGGTCCAACCGTTGTTGGTCTTCCTCCCAGGCTCCGACTCCTTGTTCCTGTCGACGACCAGGACCCTCGCACTCCCCTTCGAGTTGTAACCGATAGAAGCCGCAGTGATCAGGCCCGCCATACCACCCCCTGCTATGACGACGTCATAGTCGCTCTTGGGCATTTAGTGCGAACGCTACGAAAATGCTATATAAGTGCTTTGGCGTGTTGGGAGCCATGAACCGGTCCGAGGTCGTCGAGCAACTGCAGGACCTCGGCCTCACGAGCTATGAAGCGAAGGCCTACGTCGCTCTCTCAGGCCTTGGACCTTCAGAGCCGAAGAAGGTCGCAAGCGATGCCCGGATCCCCTATCCAAGCGCGTACACGGCCTTGAGGACCCTCGAGTCCAAAGGCTGGGTCGAGCAGGTGGTGAAGAAGCCGGTTACGTATAGGGCCAAGAAGCCAGCCAACGTGAGGGCGATGGTTTCTTCGAGACTCGAGGACACCTTCAAGGAGCTGGAGCGGGTTTACAAGACGGAGCCAACGGAAGATGCAGAGCTTGTCTACACAATACGGGGAAGGAGCAAAGTGCTGGACAAGGTGCACGAGATGTTGAGGGGGGCGAAACAGAAGGTGATTGTAGTCGCGCCTAGCATGGGGTTCGAGGACGCCAAGACAATGGAGCTCCTCGCAGAGTCGGTGAACAAGGGGGTCGAGGTCAGGGCGATTTGCGACGACGAAGGCATAGGACTGCTGCCACCCGGCGTCGAGATAAGGACCGGAAACCACGTGGCGTTCGACCTTCTGGTCGACGACAGCATCGCGCTCATAGGGCTCCCCG
>JAKAPN010000243.1 GCA_021822995.1 archaeon | reverse complement strand
CACACCCTTCAGGCCGGTGAACTTCATGCTCGCGGAACCGTGCGCGACGTCGAAGGAGATAGCGGAGCACTTTGGGAGGTTGGTCTATGCCGAGTACAAGTACGACGGCATAAGGGCGCAGGTCCACAAGTCCAAGGGTTCGGTCAGGGTCTACTCACGGAGGCTCGAAGAGGTGACGGCCAGCTTCCCGGAGGTGGTAACCGCGCTCAGCGCTGCAAAAGGGGATTTCATCCTCGATGGCGAGGCCGTCCCGTTCGCGCAAGGGCGGCCCCTCCCGTTCCAGCTCCTTCAGCGGAGGCTGAGGAGGATGGAGGACTTCCAGGGAGCTGCGAGCCGTGCCCCGATCGTGTACTTCGCGTTCGACATCCTGTACCTCAATGGAGAGGAGACCGTGGACCTCCCGCTGTCAGAGAGGAGGCGTCTGCTCGCAGGGGTGGTGTCGGGAACCTCCGCGAAGACGGCTGAAACGTTCGACGTCACCACGGAAGAAGACGTCGCAACGGCATTCCGGAGGAGCCGGGACCTAGGGTACGAAGGGCTGGTCGTGAAAGACCCCGGGAGCCCGTATGGGATGGGGAAGCGCGGCTCCGGGTGGGTCAAGCTGAAAGAGGAGCTGGACACTCTCGACGTAGTCATAGTCGCAGCGGAGTACGGCCACGGGAAGAGGGCGGGGGTGATCTCCGACTACACTTTCGCGGTGCGGGACGGAGACGAGCTGAAGACGGTGGGGAAGGCGTACAGCGGGCTGACCGACAAGGAGATCGAAGAGATGACCCGCAGGCTCAAGGAGATCACAGTCAAGGACTTTGGCTACCGGCGCCAGGTCAAGCCGGAGATAGTCGTCGAGGTTGCGTTCGACAGCGTCCAGAAGAGCGGGAGGCACGACGGCGGTTACGCGCTGAGGTTCCCGAGGATCAAGCGGATACGGACCGACAAGGGCCTGGGGGACGTCGACGACCTGGCCAAGGTCGAGAAGATATTCCAGGGTCAGAAGCTCAAGGTGGAGGAAGGGTGACCCGCGAGTTCGACGGGTCAGCACCTTATATCCGCAGGGTAGGCTAGTAGGCAGGTTGTACGCCCAGGTCCTGATAGCGGCCTCCTTCGCCGCAGCCGCGTACCAGGACGTGAGAGAGCGCGCAGTAAGCGACCTGGTCTGGATACCGGCGGTGGCTGGCGTCGCCTACGTGCTGTACTCTTTCTACACCGGTGCGGTCCCTGACCTCTGGTTCTACCTGGCCAAGCTGGCGCTCATAGGCGGAGTGGCGCTCGGTTTCACCTTCTTCGGCTACGTGGGCCAGGCAGACGGGATAGCGATCGCGCTCGTCGCCGCCGACCCATACATGCTCTCGCCCCTGCTCCCCCTGATGGCCACAGCCGTCGTCGCGCTGGGTCACATCGGGTACGAGCTGGGGGTCGGCAACGCAAGGGGGACGAAGACCGTGCCCATGGCCCAGTTCCTGAGGGAACAGAGGTGGATCCCCAAGGCGATCGTCTCCAGCGACAAGAGGACCGAAGTGAGCGCGGACGTCAACGTCGCCAGAGAAGAGGTCGTGGCAGCCAACCTCCCGGATGCTTCCGTGGAAGTGAAGTACGGCGTCCCCACCGTCGCCTACCTCGGTGTGGGCTACGCTGCATATGTCGTCTACCTCCTCGCCTTCAGCCACGCGGCGTTCGCGTCTCTCCCGTAGAACGCAAGACAGGTTATATTCGCATCACAGACAGCGGATGGCGCTTATGACCTTCATCGTCCTCGAAGGATTTTCAGGGACGGGCAAGACTTCGCTCGCGCAGGGGCTGGAGAGGATGGGGTGGCTCAGGCTGCAGGAGTCGGCGCACGCGGTCCCCAGAGACGTGCCGGTCGCAGACAGGGCGGACACGGCGGCTGACTTCAGCCTGCTTGGCGCGACCATGACCTACAGCTCCGTGGTGTCGAAGCTCAGAGGGATGAGGAACATTGTATCGGAAGGGTACCTTCTCTCCGACCTCGCATACGCGAAGATAAGGCTCGAGCTCGGAAAGAGCGGCGCATACCCCATCATGTTGGCGATGGTGAAGCGCATGCTCGAGGAGCCCGCGCTGAGACCGGACCTCTATGTGCTTCTGAAGGCGGGCTCGGAGACGATCAGCAGCAGGCAGCTGGGGAAGGACGAGAGGGAGAGGAACACCGCCGAGTACTTCAGGACGCGCTACTACACAGCCCTGGAGGAGATACACGCCGAGCTGAAGGAGGAGAGCATAGAAGCGGTCGAGACGGACCACGACGTAGACGTCACCCTTTCTAGCATACTCCAGGTCCTCGACAGACGCAAAGTGATCGTGGCGTGACCCCTGCCGAATGGGAGAGGTTCCTGCTCTCGTCGACCATGCGGGTCTGGAAGGAGGTCGCACCCCTCGCGCGGCGGCCGGGGCGGGGAAGGACAGTCGGCACCGGGGCGGCCGGAGACCAGACGATATTCGCCGACAAGCTCGCAGAAGACCTTCTCGTCAGGGACCTGACAAGGGTGGACGGCCTCAGGATACTGAGCGAGGAGGCGGGGTCGCTTGGGGCTCTCTCCTCGGGAACGGTCGCGGTAGTGGATCCGCTCGACGGGTCTTCGAACTTCGAAAGGGGGATACCGTTCTACTGCACATCAGTCGCGATAGTCGAAGGGGACTCGACCCGGGACGCGACGGTGGGAGTGATCCGCGACCTGGTCAGCGGTGACGTCTACGCGGCCAGGAAAGGGAGAGGCGCGACGAAGAACGGGAAGCCGATTCGCACCGCAGCGGGCGGAGACCCGAAACACGCGGTTGTGGGGGTGGATTTCAGCGGCAGCCCGCCCGGCCTCGTGTCCGGTCTCGAGCCGTTGATCGCCGGAGTGAAGCGCCAGGTGCACCTTGGGGCGAACGCGCTCGAGCTCTGCTACCTTGCCGAGGGGAAGACCGATTCGTTCG
>JAKAPN010000242.1 GCA_021822995.1 archaeon | reverse complement strand
GAAGGCGAGGGGGGAGAGGAACCACAGGACCATCAGGAGGCCGTGGACCGTGACCGCCTGGTCGTACTGCGCCCCCACCAGGAAGCTCTCCCCCGGGAAGGCGAGCTGCGTCCTTATCAGGAGGGAGAGCGCGGAGCCGAGGAAGCCGAAGTAGAGAGACGTGACTATGTAGAGCCTGCCCACGTCCTTGTGGGAGGTGGTGAAGAGCCATCTCGACAGGGACATCTACGACCCGCCTCCGTCGTACCACTGCAGGTACGACGACTGGTTCATCACGACGAGATTCGCAGTCATCAGTGTGTGGCCGGCGCCGCACAGCTCGTAGCAGAATATGGGGTACGTCCCGGCCGACGGCGCGACCAGCCAGATGGTCTCGTAGTAGCCGGGCACCGCGTCCGCCTTGACCCTGAAGGCGGGTATGCCGAAGTTGTGGAAGACGTCCACGGACGTGACGTTCAGGACGACCGTCGTGTTCGCGGGTATCCGGAGGACCCCCCAGACCTCCCGCCCGTCCGGGTACTGGAACCCCCAGGCCCACTGCCTGCCTATCACGTTGATGTGGATGGCGGGGTCGGGAGGGGTGGACTGGTACTGGATCACCCCTATGCTCGAATACGCGGCGATCACCAGGGCTATGGCCATGAGCACCACGATGATGACCGCCACCTTCCCGCCGCCCTCCCCGCCCCGGACGACCGCCGGCCCAGTTCCCCTGTACCTCAGCGCGAAATAGAGCAGGAAGCCTACGGTGACGACGCCCGCGATGACGCCCAGCACCAGATAGATGTCGAACAGGTGCTGCCACGCCGAGGAGGTGAGGTTGAGGAGGTCCAAGCCCGCTTTACGAGTTGGCCTGCGGTGTGCCGATAACCTCTTTTGCGGTATACGTTCCGCAAATCATCCTTTTAAAGCACATTCGGGGTACCCCGAAGGAGTTGAAGGCCTCCTACACCTTCACGTACCCCGGCTGCTGGGCCTGCCATCTCGCGAAGCACATGGGCATGAGGATAAGGTTCCTGTCCTGGAAGGTGGAGGGCGGGGAGGGCGAGGAGGTGGCGGACATGTGGAGCGGCACGAGCGGGGCGATGGACGCCGCGCTGCGATACCTGAGCAGGTACCCCCACATAGCCGGCTGGAAGCTGCTGGACAGGGACGGCCGCTCCGCGCGCGTCAGCATACGCTTCCGGCCGAAGGAGTGCCCGCTCTACAGCCTGATGGAGAGCTCGTGCGCGGAGAACGCCTCCCCGCTGGTGGAGAGGGTGGACTATTCAGGACGGATACGCTGGGAGCTCCGCGTGAAGGGCGTCAAGAAGGCGCTCAAGGTCGCCGAGCTCCTCTTCAGGAAGTTTTCGATAAAGGACGTGAAGATGAGCTTCGGGGTGGGCAGGAGGCTGGGCAACCGGTCCCTGTACCTCATGAAGGAGGCGTACGAGCGGGGCTACTTCGACGTTCCCAGGAAGGTGTCGATGAAGGAGCTGTCCAGGCAGCTCAACGTCCCCGCGAGCACGCTGAACGTGGCCGTTCGGCGCGCGCTGAGGTCGGCCATAGCGGACGCGACCAGATAGGCCGGGTGGGCAACCCGCCCGGGGCACCTTATCCCACAATGGCAAATCCCCGACTTTCCGGATAGCCCGCGTTAAATGCGAAATCGTCCACATACCGCATGACACCCGACCTCATCCACGACTACGAGTACAATCTTCGGAACGCGCTCGCGAGGGTGAACAGCGACCCGACGCTGAGGGATGAGGACAGGAGGCTGCTGGCCTTCCTCGAACACATCAAGGCCCTGCTGGTCTCGACGGGCAGGAAGTACGCCGACATGCTGCGTACCGCGTGGCACATGCTCCGCGTGCCCCGGAGAGGGGCGAAGAGGACCTCATGACGAAGCTGGCCGACCGCGAGATCGTCAGCAAGAGGACGGGGTAGGTGCGGCACTACTCCGCGGAGACGATGGCCGACTTCCACATGGTGGTGAAGCGGTTCCAGAAGTTCGTCAGGTATGGTGACACAGACAAGGAGACCCCCTACCCCGACGAGGTCAGGTGGCTCAGGAAGGAGTCCGAACCTGGGTGACTACAACGCTCGAAATTGTAGTCACCTTTTGAGAACTGCTTTGAGCCGCCGACACTCCTTTAGCATCAAATCGAGGGTAGGACGCAGGTTTCCGTTGGCCTGATACTCCCCAAGCGCCTCATAATACTCTTTCCTGTTCTCCAGCTCGATGTTCAAGGGAGGCAGTTCGTGCTTGATCAGGACTTTGATCAAGAGAAGCCTACCGACCCTACCGTTTCCATCTTGGAACGGATGAATTGTCTCGAACTGATCGTGCACCACAGCCGCCAGAACAAAAGGAGGATACTCCTTCGCGTTGTCGTTGTACCATCTGGCCAACTTCCCGAGTAATGCGTCGACCTGCTTTGCCGGGGCTCCCTGGTGCACGACTTTGCCCTGGCTGTCGACGACGGACACCCCAACCCCGCTCTTCTGCCTCGTCTCCCCGGCGAACGGCTTGGAGTTCTTGAAGACAATCCTGTGGAGCTCTTTGATCAGCTTGAGTGAGATGGTGTCCTTGGTCTCTCGGATGTATCTGACGGCTTCCGCGACCCCGAGAGTCTCGGAGATCTCCTCTTTGCTCTTCGGCGGCCACTGCCTGTCGGCGAGGACCTACTTGACCTCCTTCTTCGAGACCGTGTCGCTCCCATACGTCGGTCCGTTTCGCCGACCTTCAGGCGGCTACCTCCAGAATCTTATCTCTCGACTTCGCTCCCCTCACAATGGAAATTCTCGACTTGGGGACCCCCAGGTGCCTGGAGAGAATCTCCAGGAGCCTCCTGTTTGCAGCCCCGCCCGTCGCCCTTTCGTCCACCTTTACTTCGAAGGTGGTCTCGTCGAGCTTTACCACGCTTGCTCTTCTTGAACCAGGGGTCACTCGG